>CAZYQJ010000197.1:2098-8486 GCA_964649925.1 uncultured Litorilinea sp. | reverse complement strand
TGAACCGCTGCGGCAGCACAGCCCCGACACCTGGATGGACACCATCGACCGCCGCGTCGGGACGACCACCTGGCCCTACGGCAGCGGCGTGTGGGGGATGCGTGAATGGGTCGCCCCTGACCTGCGCGACGAGAACGTGGTCAGCATGTACGAGGGCAATTCTAACCTCTTCTGGGCGGAACGGCTGGGCAAGCAGATCGGCGTGCCCGACCTGTGGGTCAAGCTTTCCGGCAACAGCCACACAGGCAGCTTCAAAGACCTGGGCATGACTGTACTGGTCAGCGTGGTCAAGCAGATGATGGCGGACGGCAGCCCGGTGCGCGCCGTGGCCTGCGCCAGCACCGGCGACACCAGCGCCGCGCTTGCTGCCTATGCCGCCTGCGCCGGGATCCCCGCGCTCATCTTCTTGCCGCAGGGCAAGGTCAGCACCGCCCAGTTGATCCAGCCGGTGGCGAATGGCGCGCATGTCTTGGCGTTGGACACCGACTTCGACGGCTGTATGCGGATCGTGCAGGAGGTGACGCAGGATCGCAGCATCTATCTGGCGAACTCGATGAACAGTGTCCGCATCGAGGGTCAAAAGACGGTGGGCATCGAGATCGTGCGCCAGTTCGACTGGCAGGTGCCGGACTGGATCATCATCCCCGTGGGCAACCTGGGCAACATCAGCGCGCTGTACAAAGGGCTGAAACTGCTGATGGACCTGGGCATCACCGACCGGATGCCGCGGCTGGTGGCGGCGCAGGCGCACAACGCCAATCCGTTTTATCAGAGCTATCTCAACGGCTTTGCGGAAAAGACCCGGCTGCGCGCGGGGACGACGCTGGCTTCGGCCATCCAGATCGGGGACCCGGTGAGCTATGAAAAGGCTGTGCAGGCCATACGCGACACCAATGGCATAGTAGAGCAGGCCACCGAGCATGAACTTGCCAACGCCGCTGCGCTGGCCGACCTGACGGGCATGTATGCCTGCCCGCATACCGGCGTGGCGTTGGCTGTACTCTTTAAGCTGGTGACGCGCGGCGAGATCGGCAAGGATGATCGCGTGGTGGTGATCAGCACGGCGCACGGGCTGAAGTTCACCGGCTTCAAGGTCGGCTACCACGAAGGCAGCCTGGATCAAGTCGAAAGCCAGTACGCCAACCCGCCGGTCTATCTGCCTGCCGACGGCCGGGTGGTCAGCGAGACGATCCAGCGCAAATTGGGCGGGTGATCATGGGGGAGAAGCCGCTGCTCGACTATCACGCCACCTCGTTTTCACAGGGGCGCATGGATTTTGCCTGGGAGGAATTGAGCGAGGAGGAACGCGCCCAGGCCTATGCAGACTGGCACGCAGGCAAGGGGCTGATCGGGGGCGACCCCCGGCTGCGTCCCGGCGCAGACAAACTGCCCCCCTGGGGCATCAACCAGCCTTTCTTCCGCACGCTGGCGCTAGACGACCCGCGCGGGGAGAACGGGGCGCGGCTGCGCGCCGACCTGGCAAGCGACCGCCCGCTGGAGATCGAGATAGGCTTTGGCCGCGGTGATTTTTTGCTCGACCGCGCCGCGCGCAGACCGAAGACCGTCTTTTTGGGCTACGAGACCAAGACCAAGGCGGCGCGGCTCTTGCTCAACCGGATCAGCCGTTTTGGGCTGACCAACCTGTGGGTCAGCGACGACGACGGTCGCTTCAGCCTGCCGCGTGTGGTGGCGGATGGCCGCGCGGATGCGGTGCATATCCTCTTTCCTGACCCGTGGTGGAAACCGCAGCACCGGGTGAAACGGCTCTTTTCGCCGCCCTTTGTGGACTTGCTGGCGGCGAAACTGCGCCCGGGCGGGCTGATCCATTTCAAGAGCGATGTCGAGGCGTATGGCGAACTGGTGCGCTATTTGGTGGAGGGACACGGTGCGTTTGCGGCGCATGACCCGGCGCAGGCGGCGGCCATCGGGGAGTCAGCCTTGACCCACCGCGAGCATTGGTGTCGTGTCCACAACCAGCCGGTGTATGCCTATTACTTTGTGCGGCGCTAGCGCAGGGCGCGGCTGCCCTTGCAACGGATCCGCGTGATGATCTGCGGGGCTACTGCCGGTGAACCACCGGGAGAAAGGTCTGGTGTGCGCCGTTGCCGGGGTTGGCCGTAGGGTTGGTTTCGATCAGGAGCGACAGGCTGCGCTGGGCGTTGATGCGCCCATAGCCGTAATAGGGGTCACGGCCAGACGTGCCTAAATCTTCGGCCCCATCTTGCAGGAGCGTGGCGACATCCTCAGCGTTCAGGTTGGGTTCCAGGCTCAAGAGCAGCCCGGCCAGCCCGCTGACCAGCGGAGTCGCCATGCTGGTCCCACTCATAAACGCATAGCCGCCGTAGGTATTATCCAGGTCGTGATAGGTGCTGTAGACCAGATCCCCAGGGGCGGCTAGATCCACAAAATCGCCATAGTTGCTCAGAGTCCACCACCCATCCTGTGCGCTGGTGGCGCTTACGGCCAGCACGCCGTCGAGCGCGGCTGGGTAAAAGGGTTGGTTCAGGCCGCTGTTGCCCGCTGCGGCGACAATCACCACATCATACTGGCGTGCATAGGCGATGGCTTCGTTCAGTGTCTGCGATGGCGAGAACGAGCCGAGACTGAGATTGATGATACGCGCCCCGTGATTGGCGGCAAAGATGATGCCTTCCGCCAGGTCACCCCAGGTTCCCACGTTGTTGGCATTGAGGACTTTGATAGGCATGATCCGGCAGCTGGGGCAGACACCGGCGATCCCTTGATTGTTGCCGAGGATGGCGGCGATCAGCCCGGCTACATGGGTACCATGCCCGCTATCATCTTCAGGGTGGTCATGTTTGTGGACAAAGTCATAGCCTGCCACCAACTGCCCTGCCAACTCAGGGTGGTCAAGTTTGACGCCCGAATCGATCACGGCCACCACCACCTGGGGGCTGCCGGTCGAGATCTCCCAAGCCGCTAATGCCTGGATACGTGTAAAGGCGTAGGAGGTGGTGTCGCTTTCAAAGGCCGGGTCCATGAGGGCATCTACCCCGACGACCGGCATATCGGGTTCGATAAAGATGATTTCCGGGGCTGTGGCAGCGGCGCTCATCACTTGGGCCGCAGGTTGGGCCAGCCGGACTTCCGCCACATTGATCTGTGGAATCCAGTTGACCAGTTGGCCGCCCAGCGCGGCGATACGCACCATACGCTGTTCTTGCGGCGTATCGGGTGTAAACTGTATCAGGATCGCCTGTTCTGGTTCAACGGCGAGGTGCGTAGGCGATTGGGCCGCGACTGTACGACTGGGGGCTAGCGACGCCAGGGCAACAGCGATCAAAACAGAGGTCCAGATAGCGCGTAGTCTCAGAATCACAAGTCAACAATCCACTGCGGGCGCGTTGCGCCACCTATAAGTATGTCGATCCGTTGCCTATGAGGTTCGCACAGGAAACGGGATCAAACTGTAACCGAGCCTGACAGTCGCCAGCACATATCTGGGTAGGGCGTTGCTCACACGCCCGCTATTCGCGTCCACTATAGCATGCGGGGGAGATCGCAAACTTATCCGATTGCTGTCAATCCTGATACAGACGCCGAGCGACAAAAGGTGAGAGTGTAATGGGGGTACGTACAATAATACGGGATGAGGCGCAAGAGGATACGCGGGAAGCTTAATTGTGCATTACTGCACGATCGGCATGCGAAAGTTTGTGCAGTCTGCATAATGCGCCTGGGCCAAGCCCCTGTTATAGTAGCTCACGTAGGTGTAAGAATCTGGGGGCAGACATCAAACACCTTCTTGGACTAGGGAATGGATGACCTGGTCTAAGATGCAAAGCCTCTGGGAGCGGGCTTTGTAACAAACCTCCTGGTTTTACCTCCTTCGGTTTCCTCCTTTTCCTCTACGTCGGTGCGGAGTCCGTCACTTTCCTGGGTGGCGGACTCCCAGCCTCCTCTCGACAACCGGCCTCAGATCGTGAAGCGGTCGGCGTGCAGGCTCATTCCTCTTCGTCAAAGAGATCGCCTAGCTCGCGTTCCCAGACATCGTCCAGGGGCATAAAGGGGCGTTCGGTAAAGTTGCTGGTGAGCTTTTCCAGATAGCCGCGTATGTTGATCTGGGGCAGCGTGTTCTCCATCTCCTCGACCTTGGCGTCCACCGAAGCGACCAATTCTTCGCTCTGGCGATCCAGGTCGGAGAGGTCAATCGCCAAGCCAAACATATGATTGAAGCGGCGCATGAGTTCGTACCAGGCCTTGTAATCGTGTTCAATGCGAATTCCTTGCACGGAAGCGCTGGTCTGGGAAAAGTCATAGGCCGGGACAAAGGCGTTGAAGACGAATAACTCGAGGTCGTGGGCCTCCGCGGCATCCACCAGGTAAGAACCGATGGTCGCGCCGCCCTGATAGTTGGAGAAGCGCACGGCATACTCCTTCAACTCGGCCTTCATGCGCGGCAGGCTGTAGGTGCAGGAGACTTCACGGTCTTTGTCGTAGGGCATCGCGCCGTAGACGCCGCCGACAATGGCCGACCGCCGCACGCCTAGCTCCTTGATGGTGTGGAAGAAGCCTTCGGCGTAACGGTCAATATTGATGTGCGGCTCATCACCCAAAAAGATCAACAGTCCTTTGCCGTCCAGATCAGCGTAGTAGAACTCGTTTCTGCGCGGTTGGATCCCCTGGCTGTATCCTTCTTCGAAGTTGACCTCAGGACGGAGCAAATGGTGTGTGCCGGGGATCTGAAAGAGATAGAAGCCGTCGGGCGACATTTCGCCGATCAACTGCGCCCCGGTGTGGGTGATCAGGTATTGGGGCAGGCCGGATGAGACAGAACCGGCATCCGCCCACTGTTGCCATCCGGCGATGAGATAGATTTCGGCGGCCTGCGGCTTCGTGTGAAGTGTGACCCAATCAGTCATTATCATTTCCTCAACGGTCGCCTGGTGATCGAAGATACCGGCTCAGCCATAGAGGGGCCTGTGCGGTATCTGGTTGGCCCACATTGTACCATAGATTGACGACCCTGTTGATCGCGGCGCTGACGGCCCCGGCGCGGCCCGCTCAGCGGAGCAGCAGATACAGGACTTGCGTCAGGAGTATCTTGCTGATGGTCGAAATGGGAAAGACCAGCGCATAGCCGATATTGGGGATATCATTATCGGCCTGTTCCAGCGAATACCCCAACACCGCGGGCTGGGTGTGCAGCGCCGAGAGCATCCCCGTGAGCATCGGGAACGGGATCTTGAGTAGTTTATAGCCGATCCAAAGCGTCAGGATGGAGGCGGTGAGCGTGACAGCAGCGCCCGCTAAGAAGATCAGATAACCGCCGCTTTGGGTAAACGTCTCAAGAAAGGTATACCCCGAGTTGACGCCAATGCCCGCCAGCAGCAGGATCAGCCCCAACTGGCGCAATGTGAGGTTGGCACTGTACGGAAGCGTCCAGACTATTGGGCCGGTACGGCGTAGGCTGCCGAGAATCAGCGCCACAATCAAGGGGCCGCCTGCGTTGCCCAGTGTCAGGGTAATGCCCCCCGGCAGCGGGATCGGGATTTGCCCTACCAGCAGGCCCAGGGTCAGGCCCAGACCAAAGGCGAGCAGGTTGACTTCGCTGAGTGCCTTGTAGGAGTCGCCAAAAAAGTCGCTCAGGGCGCGCATCTGGTCCCTTGGGGCGACGACGCGCACGCGGTCGCCCAGTTCGATGACGGTGGATCCGTCGGCCAGCAGGTCGATGTCCCCTTGGCGGACGCGCGTCACCAGCGCGCTAAAGCGTTCGGGGATGCTCAGGCTGGCGAGGGTGCGACCGACGATGTCGGGGTTGGAGACAAAGATGCGGCGGAAGTCGTATTGGCTGCGGTCGAATTCCAGGTGTTCGGCGGTTGCCTCACCGATCTGCGCCGTCACCTTGTCTACTTGATCGGGCGCGCCCAAGATGTTGATCAGGTCGCCTTGGGCAAGCGTTGTGTCGCCGTCGGCCAAAAAGAGCGTTCCGTTCCGCCTGATGCGTGTCAGCATGACGCCCCAGCGGTTGCGCTCGATGAGCGTTTGCAGCGGCACGTTGATCACATCGGGCTGCGTAACGCGCACGGTGCGATTGTAGATCTCCTGTTCCACCAGGTTGAACTGGCGCAGCCGTTCGCTTTCCCGGCGATAGTCAATACGCCAGAGATATTGGAAAAGGGCAAGGGCAAGGATGACGCCCAGCACGCCCATTGGGTAGGCGACAGAGTAGCCGACGACCGGTTCGGCCAGAGCCGTTTCGAGGGCGTCGGGCGGCGTACCGGCGATCTGGCGGTGCAGCGCCCGCTCCAGGTGCAACTTCGGATCGACGCGTAAGATCGCCTCCTCCTCATCGATCATCCCCTCCTCACACATCTCCAGCGCCACGCGCACCGCGGCCTGGCCGGTGCGTTTGGCCGCGCGGGTC
>CAZYQJ010000197.1:0-2088 GCA_964649925.1 uncultured Litorilinea sp. | reverse complement strand
GCTTGACCAGGCTGGGCGCATACTCGGCAACGGGCAGACCGGCCAGTGCCGGGGTATTGGTGAGGCTGCCCGCATACATGCCTGCGGTGATGGTGGCCTTGAGCGAGAGCGCGACGCCCGCTCCTGCGGCAACCAGCGCGGCTACGACCAGCACAGCCAGGACAAAGAGGTTGTCACGCAGACCGCGGCGGTTGAACGAAGCAAAAAAGCCTGGGCCGCTGCTCAACCCGACTGTATAGACAAAGATGACCAGGCCCATCAAGAAAATGATCTCCGGCAGCGCCAGGCGAGGGTCCAGCGCACCGACCGCTAACCCGACAAACAAGACGGCAGCGACCCCTAAACTGCTGCCCCTGATCTTGATCCGGCCCAGGGCATAGCCCACGGCAGCGACGACAAAGAGCAGGACAAGGGGGTTTTCAACCAGGACATCAATCATCGAGATAGCCCGCCTTTCAGACGGTATAACGAATGAACTTTGACCAGTCGAACCACGCAAGCACGCATTTTACAGAGGTTTCACGCTCGCAGGCAAGTTATGCTAGAATGGCTCCAGCGTTCGTAAGCGCCGAGCGCAGTCCTGATTGTATCATCCAAGCAAAAAACGCCTGGCGTGCAACCTACCAGCATACAATAATACAGGAGAAGACAGACTATGGTTCGTAGCGCGCGCAGCAGAATGTTGTCGTTGGTTGTGGCGATTGTGTTGATCGTCTCGGCCATCTTTGTCTTTGGGCAGATCGGCTTTTCTGCCGCATCCACCGGTGACAGCGCGCGGGTGGCTGTTGCGACACACGAGGCAGCCGCTCTTGCCGGTGAGTCTTCCACCCCCGCGGCGCGCGTGACGGTCAGCGCAGGGACGGCCGCCAGCGTGCCAGTTGAGGTTGCGCGCCTAACGGCAGCCTCTAAGGTAGAGGCGACTGAACCTGCGACCACTGCCGCCTCGCGCCTGATCCTGATTCCAAAGGCAGATCCGGGTGCAACTGCTGCCGCCACCAGGCCGCGGGTGCAGCTTGTGACAGGCGCGGAAGCCGCTGCTACACCCACCCCGGAATTTGAGGAAGAGGCGGCGTTGCCCCCTGTCATCGTCGTGACACCCCTCCCGGAAGAGGAAACGCCTGCGCCTGTCGAAGAGACGCCAATCGCTGTTGAAGAAACGCCTGTTGCCGCAGAGGAAACCCCGCTTCCCGCCGAAGAAACAGAAATCCCTGTCGAAGAGACGCCTGTTCTCGCAGAAGAAACACCGATCCTTGAAGAGGAGACACCGGCCCCGACACCTGCTCCCGTAGAGGAAACGCCGATCCCGGAAGAGGAGGCGACCGAGACGGAGGAGATCACCGAGGCCGGGGAGATGACGGCCACAGTGGAGGCGGCTGAGGCCGAGATGCCCGCCACGCTGGATGTCGTCGAGACGGTGCGTGCTGCCGGTGACTTGTCCATCATGGCCGAGGCGTTGGAGGCTTCGGGGCTGGCGGGCATCCTGCAGAGTGAAGGCCCCTACACGATCTTTGCGCCCACCGATGACGCCTTTGAGACGCTCGGTGTGCGTCTCGACGAATTGATGGCCGACCCCGGCGGCGACCTGCTGGATATTTTGCTCTACCACATGCTGCCCGGCGAGGTGAGGCTGGCCGATGTCTCCGATGGACAGCAGTTGGTGACCATCCAGGGCGCGCAGGTCACCTTTACCGTGGGGGCGGCGGGAACGCAGGTCAACGCCTCCAATATCATTACAGCGGATATCGAGGCCACGAATGGCATCGTCCATGTGATCGACGCGGTGCTCAGCGCCCCGGTGGGTGAAGGGGCAGAAGTGCCGCCGGGCGAGGAAGCGACCTCCACCGGCGTGATGACCGCTACCGGAATCATGACAGACACGGAGGAGATGGCCCCGACGGATGAGGTGACGGAGACCACGCTCAGCACATTGACCGTCCCCATCATCGTCAACGGGGATGTGACCGGCACAGCACCGGCCACCGGCAGCGAGACGTTAACCGAGCCAGTCTCCATGAACACAACGGATGCCGCCGCCGCAGAGGCGGCGGTGGTCATTAGCCCCCCGGCATCTGTGCGCATCTCGCCCAT
>CAZYQJ010000196.1:0-8489 GCA_964649925.1 uncultured Litorilinea sp. | reverse complement strand
TCATAAAAGCGCGGGATCAGGTTGATGATCGTGGTCTTACCGCTGCCAGTCGCGCCCAAGAGCGCCACGGTCTCGCCGGGCCGCGCCACCAGGTTGATATCTGCCAGCACCGGCTCGCTGCTGCCGAAGTAGCGGAAGGTCACGTTGCGGAACGCCACCTCCCCTTTCAGCGGCGGCAGCGGGGTAGCGTCAGGCCGGTCGGTCACATCATTAGGCGCATCCAGGATTTCAAAGATGCGGTCGGCGCTGGCACTGGCCTGGCTCACCTGGCTGATGATGAAACCCAACTGCCCCATCGGGAAAAAGACATAGACCAGGTAGATGCTGAACTTCTGCCATTCGCCAATGGTCAATGTGTTGAACAGGATCTGCCGCCCGCCAAAGTAGAGGATCGCCACCTGGCCCAGCGTCATCACCAGAAAAATGCTCGGAAAGAGGAAGCTGAATACCCGCGCCACCTTGATCTGCTGGTGCATCACCTCGTCGGCGGCATGGCGAAACCGGCCCAGATGATGCCCCTCGCGCGCAAACGCCTTGACCACGCGGATGCCTGCCAGACTCTCCTGCAGCACCGTGTTCAACGCCGACAGCTTGATCTGCGCCTCGCGAAACAACGGCTGCGTCACGGTGCCAAAGATCATAAACAGCACCAGCGCGATGGGCAGGATCGGCAGCACGACCAGCGTCAGCCGCCAGTTGGTCACGATCAGCATTACCAGCGCGCCCGTCAACAGCACCAGCGATTGCAGGGCCATCAGCAAGCCCTGCCCCAAGAAGAGCCGCACCTTTTCCACATCGTCGGTGGCGCGAATCATCAACTGGCCGGTACGGTTGCGGTCGTGATAGCTGAAGGAAAGCCGCTGCACCTTCGCAAACAGTTCGTTGCGAAATTCGAAAGCCACACTCTGGCTCAGCTTTTCCGCCATATATGCTTGCGTAAAGGCAAAGAGGCCGCGCGCCACCGCAAAGACGCCAATCAACGCGATGGCCCACACCAACGCCTGGCGAATCTCCGGCGCGATCTCGCCTGGGGCTGGTCCGCCAGGGGCACTCTGCAGTGCCACCCCGCGCGCCACAGCATCCAGGATCAACTGGACCATCTGCGGGACCATCAACATCGCGCCGATGCTGACCAGCAGCGCCACAACGGCGATGATGGCGGTACCGCGGTAGGAGCCCACATAGGCCAGCCCGCGCCACAGATTGCGGAAACTGGCGCGGGGCCGTTGCTGTCTAGCCTGTGCATTGACCATCTGCTACCTCCTGATGTCGCCCATCTCTGTCGCGCCGGGGCGCTGTACGCAGATACCCCAGGACAGTTCAGAAAAACGCCGTACCTCGACCAGTTCCAACCCTGCCGCCGCGATCTGCGGCAGGGTGAGATCAATGCGCCAATAGAACTCCTCGACCAGACTTTCCGATGTATCCTCATCGCCCAACTGCCGGTAGTGGTCGGCCAGCCGGTCGCGCTCGTCGGTATTCTCCACCATCAGATCGCCAAAGACGGCACGTCCCCCAGGGCGCAGCCCGGCTGCCACATAGCGCAGCAAAGTGCCCTTTTCGTCGTCGGTCAGGTGGTGAACGGCGTAGGTGCTGACCAGCGCATCAAAGCGGATAGGCTGCCGGTCAAAAAAGGCCAACAGGTCGGCCTGCACAAAGGCCACTTCGGGCCGCCCGGCCAGTTTAACGCGCGCGATCTCCGTCATGCGCGCCGAGATATCGACACAGAAGATGCGTGCCGCCGGGCCAATGCGCATGGTCGTGTTGCCCGTGCCGGACCCTAAATCCACCACCACATGCGCGGGCTGAATCCGGGCCGAAGCCACCGTCCAATCCAGCACATCACCATAGGCGGCGCGCACCGGGTCCTGCTCGTTTTGCACATTGGCATCATAGGTATCGGCCCAGGGGTCGTGATTATAGGCCTGTACGTACTTGCTTTGCATCGTCCATATCCTTTGCGCAAGGCATCGTGCGGGGAGATCCAACAGGAAGCCCGCCGGGGGAAGCGATTAGTATACAACCGCGGCCCCTATTGGCGAAACGGAAAGGCCCCTTTGCGCGGCAAACTTGACAAGCGGGCTAAGAACCAAGACACTTAAACTACACGCTCCATCATATCCACTTCGATGGTCGAGTAAACTGGACAAAGGTACAGCTTTGAATGCCGTTGCTCGTCCACCGGGGTATCTGCTGTCTATGCCAGCCCAAGATTGCAGAAAGCCTTCGCTATGACTCGTCTGAACATTCTCTACCTGCATTCGCACGACACCGGACGCTGGATCCAGCCTTACGGCTATGATGCGCCCACGCCGCATCTACAGCGACTAGCCGAAGAAGGGGTGCTGTTTCGCCGCGCCTTCTGCGCTGCGCCAACCTGTTCCCCCTCACGCGCTGCGCTGCTCACCGGGCAGTGCGCCCATGCCAGTGGCATGATCGGGCTGGCGCACCGCGGCTTTCGCCTGAACGATGAACAGCAGCACCTGGCCTACGTCCTGCGCGATGCAGGCTATACGACGGTGCTTTGCGGGCAGCAGCATGTGACGCAAGACCCGCACGCCACCGGCTACAGCCACATCCTGGAGACCGGCAATACCCACGCAGCCGAGGTTGCGCCCGCCGCGGCGCACTTCCTCCAGAACAACCCGCCGACACCTTTCTTTCTCGACGTGGGCTTTTTCGAAACCCATCGCGATTTTCCTGATGGCGTCGATGGACGCTATGTGCAGCCGCCGCGCCCGCTGCCCGACACGCCGGAAGTCCGCCAGGACGCCGCAGCCACCGTCGCCAGCGCGCGTGCGCTGGACGAGGGGGTGGGGCAAGTGTTGGCAGCGCTGGAGGCATCCGGCCAGGCAGACAATACCCTCGTCCTCTATACGACGGATCATGGCCCTGCGTTTCCGGGAATGAAATGTACGCTCACCGACCACGGCATCGGCGTGGCGCTGATCCTGCGCGGGCCAGGCGGCTTCTCCGGTGGAAAGGTCTCCGATGCGCTGATCTCGCACCTGGATATCTACCCCACGCTGTGCGATCTCATCGGCATTGCCCGGCCTGGCTGGCTGGAAGGACACTCGATCTTGCCGCTGGCGCGCGGTAACACCCATGCCGTGCGCGAGGCGGTCTTTGCCGAAGTCACCTATCACGCAGCCTATGAACCGCAGCGCGCTGTCCGCACCGACCGCTATAAATATATCCGTCGCTATGGTGAACCGCGCGGACCTGTGCTGCCCAACTGCGATGACAGCCCCAGCAAAGAGCTTTGGCTGCGTCACGGCTGGGCCGAACAGATCCAGCCCGAAGAACAGCTATATGACCTGATCTTTGACCCCAATGAGAGCCGCAACCTAGCCGCCGACCCGCATCATGCCGCCCCCCTGGCCGACCTGCGCCAACGGCTGGAGACCTGGATGGAGGTCACGGAAGACCCGCTGCGCCACGGGCCGGTCGCCGCGCCGCCCGGCGCACGCGTCAACGACCCCGCAGGACTCTCCCCACGCGAACCAGCGCTGACTGTCAGTTGAGGTGGCTCTCATGAACAATCAACAAGGTGATCTTGTCCAACCGATATCGCTTCGTAAAATGGGTGATTGGCGCATCCTGGCGCGCTGCTTTGGCTATCTGCGCCCCTATGCGCGGATCGCCGCGGGCGCGTATCTGTCAATGCTGCTGATCAACGCCTTCACCCTGACCATCCCGCAGTTTACCCGCTGGATTATCGACCGCGGTATCGGCGCAGGTGACCTGCAACTGCTCACCTGGTCGGTGCTGGGGCTGTTGGGGATGACGCTGCTGCGCGGGGTAGTCACATTTTTCCAGGGCCGGTGGAGCGAAGTCATGTCGCAGAGCGTGGCCTATGACCTGCGCAACGCCCTGCACCAAAAACTGGCCGACCTCTCCTTCTCCTACCACGACCGCACTGAGACAGGGCAATTGCTCTCGCGCGGGGTGCAGGACGTGGAGCGCATCCGCTTTCTCACAGGCCGCGCCGTGCTGCGCCTGGTGGACAGCGGCGTCCTCTTTATCGGCACAGCGGTGATGCTCATCTGGATGAACCCAACCCTGGCGATCTTGAGCCTGGCAACCATTCCGCTGCTGGCCCACCGCGCCTATGAATTTGGGCGGCGTATGCGCCCGCTCTCTGTCGCCATCCAACAGCAGGTCGGCGTGCTGACCACACACCTGGAACAGAACCTGCGCGGCGCGCGCGTCGTCAAGTCCTTTGCCCAGGAGGAAAGCCAGAGCGCCGCCTTTGATGAGCGCAATGACCTCTGGTTCGACCTCTCCGCCGAATCAGCCAAACTGCGTGCCGTCAACGTGCCGATGCTCGACCTCATCGCCAACATCAGCGCCATCTTTATCATCTGGTATGGCGGTTTGCTCGTCATCCGCGGCCAGTTGACCCTCGGCGAACTGGTGGCGTTCAACACCTATCTGGGCCAACTGATCATGCCCGTGCGCCGCCTTGGCATGATCATCCCCGCGGTCTCGATGGCGATTGCTGCCGGGGAACGCATCTTCGAGATCCTCGACACCCCCTCGGCGGTACAGGATGCGCCCGACGCCATCCCGCTGCCCCCCATCCAGGGGCATGTGCGCTTTGAACATGTTTCCTTTGCCTACCTCGAACGCCATTCGGTCTTAACCGACGTCACCTTTGAGGCCAAGCCGGGCGAGATTGTGGCGCTATTGGGCGCGACTGGGTCGGGCAAGTCCTCGATCATCAACCTCATCCCGCGCTTTTATGACCCCATCGCGGGCCGCGTGACCATCGACGGCTACGACCTGCGCACCGTCCAGATCCGATCCCTGCGCGACCAGATCGGCATGGTGCTGCAGGAGACCACCCTCTTCGCCGCCACCATCGGCGAGAACATTGCCTTTGGCAGACCCGATGCCACCGATGCTGAGGTAGAGGAAGCCGCACGCGCCGCCCAGGCCCATGATTTTATTATGTCGATGCCTGCGGGCTATGAGACTGAGGTAGGCGAACGCGGTGTCACGCTCTCCGGTGGCCAAAAACAGCGCATCGCCATCGCCCGCGCCCTGCTCAAAGACCCGCGCATCCTGATCCTGGACGACGCTACAGCCAGCGTGGACAGCGAAACCGAACGGCTGATCCAGTTGGCGTTGGCGCGCCTGATGCAAGGGCGCACCTCCTTCGTCATCGCCCAGCGGCTCAGCACGGTGCGCGCAGCGGATCTGATCCTGGTCCTTGAGCGCGGGCGCATCGCCGCCCAGGGCACGCATCAGGAGTTGCTCCAGATCTCGCCGCTCTATGCCGATATCTACAGACGCCAGCTCCGTCCCCAAGAAAAAGAGAGCGATTCACCCGCTGTAAGCGACCTGCGCCAGCAGGGCAGCCCTGCCGATTGACGCATACACACGAACGTCTGCCGGAAATTCACGCAAAACCCCGTTGATCTTAGTAGATTCTGTGGAACAACGCCCCCGTCGACCACGTCTATTCCTCAGGAGAAGCCCAGAGGGAAAATTTGTCCCAGGGGTTGTAAAATTCTTCTCCTGATGCTATACTGCACGCCCAACAGCAACACAGCGTTCCGTTAGTCGTTTTCATGGCGATTTCACAGAGCCAAACTTTTGCTACATTCATCTCGTGGTGCAAGGGAAGGAGGCCCCCATGTTCCAGAAGTTGACTCTCGTGCGCCGTAGGGCGCTCATGTTGTCCCTAGTAGCGGCATTGGTCGCTGCGCTGCTGCCCGCTGCCGTCTTTGCGGCCCCAGATGCCAGCGCATCATCATCTGCCTATACTACTGTACGCTACCAGCCCCGACCTCGCTACGACCGTCACGATCGCTTTGATCGACACGATCGTTATGATCGGCACGACAAGCACTCGGACGTGAAGAAGGGCAAGCGGTGTGAGACAACCTATCGTGTACGCAAGGGGGATAACCTGACCAAGATCTCCCGGCACTTCCGTGTGTCCATTCACGCGCTGATGAAGGCAAACAACATCCGCAACCCGAACCGCATTCTGGCAGGCCAAACGCTCTGTATTCCCTAACGACGATCAATCGATCCTGAAGATCGAGTGCAGCCATAGACGGGGGCGCGCCATCTGGACGGCACGCCCCCTCTTTGATCTGGGTAAATGGAAGAGGATACAGGTTAAAAGGTAGTGCGGAGTTCCTGGGCACAGCCCATCTGGGCGGAGCGGTAGGCTGCGTCAAATATCTCGACGACGTGGCGCGCATGTTCCACGGTCGCCACGGTCGGTTTGTCCTCGCGCACCCAATCGACCAGTTGCATCACGTCCTCATAGACGTGCGCCTCTTCCATGCCACGATGCGCGCCCACCACATGCGGCAGCGCCGCCGTATAGTCGAACTTTTCCACCCACTCCCGACCTGGATAGTCAATCGGCTGGCCGTTGATCGTCGTACCGTTGATCACGCCTTGCGTGCCGAAGATCGTCGGGCGGCCCAGGTTGGGTAGGCCACCGGCGGCCACCCCATAGACAAACGCAAAGAGCGCGTCGCCAAAGTCCAACACCATCAGCGTCTGGTCGTCCATGTCGGTGGGCAGCATTTCCCCGCGAAACTCGCGTTCATGCACGCGCACACCGGAAAAGGCTGTCACCCGCTTGGCCGGGCCGATCACAGCCGTCAGCGCGTGCAGCCCGTAGACAGTCATGTCATAGAGCGGCCCGCCGCCGGGACGTCGAAAATACCAGGCAGGGTTGATATTGGTCAGCGGGTCATCGCCACCGCGCACACTGTCCTCCTGCTCATGGTAGCGGCCAAAGGCCGACCCGGTCACCGCCCAGGTCAACCGGCCCAGCGCGCCCTCCGCCACCAACTCTTTGATGCGCTGCAGCCGGGGATGGACCAACTCACCGGGCGAGGCGACCAGTTTGACGCCTTTGGCCTGGGCGCGGGCGATCAAGTCGTCGGCCTCGCCCACCGTGGTGGTCATACTCTTGTTGAAGTGGACATGCAGCCCGTGCTCGACGGCCAGCACCCCCTGTTCATAGTGCAGGCCGATGGGAGAGGCAATGCTCACCGCATCCAGGTTGCCCGCGGCCACCATCTCCTCCATGCTGGCATAGGCGGCAGGCACGCCAAACTTGGCCGCGGCCGCCTGCGCCCGATCCAGCACCGGGTCGCACACAGCAACGACCTGCACGCGGTCCTGCACGTCGTCCATCGTCAAATGGGGGAGCAGCCCGCGCAGCGTAATGCTGCCTGTGCCGACGATCCCCAGCCGTACTCGTTCACCCATAGCGATCATCTACTCCGTCGTTGAGTGGTAAATCACTTATCCTTTGACCGCGCCCGCGGCCAGGCCCTGCACCACAAAGCGCTGGCCCAGGTAATAGAGTACCATAACGGGCACGGCAGCCGCCACCGACCCGGCCATGATCAGCCCCCAGCGAAATACATCACCGGTGATCAGGTAGCTGACCTCCACCGGCACGGTGCGCTTGTCGGGCGAGGTGATGAAGATCAACGCCAACAGCAGTTCATTCCATGCGCCGGTAAAGGTGAAGACACTGACCGCAATCAGCCCCGGCGCGACCAGTGGCATCACCACGCGGAAGAGCGCCACCAGCCGCGTCGCGCCGTCCACCATCGCCTGCTCCTCCAAATCGGCGGGAATGCTGCGGAAATAGCCCATCAGCAGCCAGGTACTCAGGGGGGTGGCAAAGGTCAGATAGACAAAGATCAGGCCATGCAACGTATTGCCCAGCCCCAGCCGGGCGATGATCACCGCCAGCGGGATAAACAACAACGCCGAGGGAGTGAGATAGGTAAAGAGGATCAAGCGGCCAATCCAGTCGCGGAAGCGATAACGCAGACGCACCAGGCTGTAGGCGGCCAGCACGCTGATCAACACCGAGACCACGGTGGCCGATCCCGCTACAATCAGGCTGTTGCGCAGCGCCACCAGGAAATCCATCTTGGTGAACAGGTCAACGTAGTTTTGGATCGTGGCGTTGATGGGCAGCAATGACGGGCTGCGGTAGATGTCGCGCGGCAGTTTAAGCGAAACCACGATCATATAGTAGATCGGAAAGAGGATCAGCAGCGCCAGCAAGGCCAGCAGCGTGTAATAGACGATCTTTTGGGTCAGGGTCAGACGATATAACATCTGCGCTTACTCCTCCTGCAGCAATTTGGCGATGATCAAGACCAGCATGGCAAAGACCGGCAGCATCGAGACCGATACCGCGGCTGCTTCGCCGATGCGCAGGTTTTGTAGCCCGAAATAGGCCAGCACCGGGAAGGTCATCGTAGCGTTGGACGGCCCCCCTTGCGTCAGCAGCCAGATCGCTTCAAAGCTATTGGTTGTCCAGATCGTGGAGAGCAGCACCACCACCAAAACCACATGCCGGATCCCCGGCAGGGTCACGTGGCGAAAACGCTGCCAGGCGTTTGCCCCGTCAATCGCCGCGGCCTCATACATCTCCGGCGGCACGTTTTGCAGCGCCGCCAGAAACGAGATCACCCAAAAGGGAAACCCAC
>CAZYQJ010000195.1:0-8526 GCA_964649925.1 uncultured Litorilinea sp. | reverse complement strand
TGTCCACGCCGACCCCACCTCAGCTCCCTGTCTCATCCGTGGGGTTCACGCCAACAGTTATCCTCGAAAGCAGGATAGCTGACTGTTGTCAGTTTCCAGCTAAAGTCAATCAGTACGCCACACACCAAACAGCCGGAGGAACGTGACATGTTGAGTACACAGCAGGTTGCCGAGTTTGAGGCGAACGGCTTTGTCAACGGCGGCAGAGTCTTGAGCGATGACGAGGTAGAGGAACTGCGCAGCGAGGTGATGCGCGTCATCGACGAACGCCAGCGCGCGGACATCCCCCAGCCGGTCCTGGTGCGCAACCTGGCGCGCGACGAGAATGCCCCGGTGTGGCAGATCGTCAACATCTGGCAGGCAAGCGACCCCTTCCGGCGGCTGGTTCGCCATCCCAAGATTGCCGAAGCGCTGGCGCAGCTAACGGGTGCAACGGAACTGCGCATCTGGCATGACCAAATCCAGTACAAGCCTGCGGCGATTGGGGGTGTCAACATGTGGCATCAGGACGCACCCTTGTGGCCCATCATCGAGCCGATGACCCAAGTCACCGCCTGGGTGGCGCTTGACGACGCCGACGTCGACAATGGCTGCATGAGCATGGTGCCTGGTTCGCATCGGTGGGGCAACCAGATCGACTTTTTGGACACTCTCCAGAGTTACGACGAGATGCCTTCGCACTTTGAGGGGCATGCGGTGAACGTGGTGTCCTGCCCTGTGCAAAAGGGAGGAGTACATTTCCACCACGCGCTCACCTGGCACGGCTCACACGCCAACACCAGTGGTCGCCCGCGCCGCGCCATCGCCATTCACTGCATGACGCAAGAGACACGCTATGTTGCCAGTGGCAACCATGTGATGAAGCCCTATGTTGAGGTGGCGGATGGCGAAAAGCTGCAAGGCGCAGCCTTCCCGCGCATCTACCCATAGCCACCTGCGTGGTCCGGTCACCACCCTTGAGCGAGGATAGCCAGCCGATTGTCTGCGTAACCAAATAGGGAGAGCTAGCGTGAAGATCAAGGATATCCGAGCATTCGAGATCGACCTGACCCCGCGCCCCAAGACCCCGCCTCGCCAGCCTAGCCGCGCCAACCAAATCAAGATGGCGCGGCCGATCAGCCGCTATCCCGCATTGCATGATTGGGCCTCTGTGCCTACCTGGCGGCGCGCCGCCGTGCTTGTCACCGCCGAGGACGGCACGACCGGCTTCGGCGTTACCATCCACAGTGGTCCGGTCGTGCGGGTTATCAACGATCACTTTGCCCCTGCGCTCACCGGCCAAAACTGCATTGCGACCGAAGCGATCTGGGATATGATGGCGCGGATGGCTGCGCCCTATGGCACAGGAGGCTTGACCAGCTACGCCATCAGCGCGCTCGACGTCGCCTTGTGGGATCTCAAAGGCAAACTCTTGCAGCGTCCCGTCTACGAACTCCTCGGCGGTCCTCAGAAAGAGCGGATTTTCTGCTACGCCACTGGCTTCGACACCGAATGGTATCTGGAGTTGGGCTTTAAGGCTACTAAAATCTTCACACCCTTCAGCCCGCAGGACGGGCTGGAGGGGTTGCACAAAAATGTGGAGTTGGTCGCGCGCACGCGTGAAACGGTGGGCGAGGACGTTGAACTCATGCTCGATTGCTGGATGTCACCCGACGAGGAATATGCGGTACGTCTCGCTGAATTGTGCCGCCCTTTCCGCCTCAAGTGGATCGAGGAATTTGTCCCGCCCGACCACTTCGATGCCTGCCAGGCCGTGCGCGCACGCGTCCCCTGGCAGACGTTGGCTTCCGGCGAACACTGGTATCTGCCCCCCACCTTCGCCATGGCGGCCAGCCGTCGCCTCGTGAACATCTTTCAGCCTGACATCCTCTGGGGTGGCGGCATCACGGGCATCGTCAAGATCTGTCACATTGCCGAGGCGGCAGGGATCTCCGTCATCACCCACGCTGGGATGAATTACCCCTTTGGCCAGCACGTCGCCTTCGCCATGCCTGCCATTCCTTGGGGCGAGCGGTCCGAAGGCGTCTCCGCGCCGGGTGTGCCTTTGTCAGAGATGACCCTCCTGCCCGGCACCCCGGCGATCCAAGATGGCTATGTGCGCCCAAGCGACGCGCCCGGTTTTGGGCTGGAGATTACGCCAGCGTGGCTCGAACAGGTCACCGTACGCTGATGCACCGGGGGGGTGCATGGCACGCGGTTGGGGTGCTGTGACATCGCAGCACCCCTCTCCACCAAAGATTTCACCTCATCGCTTCGGCGGGCGTGGGATCAACATGGGCGTCCTCTGGCGGTACGCCTGATATTGCTCGCCATAGTGCCTGACGAGGTCGCGCTCCTCGAAACGGATGGCGATGAGAATGTAGAGTGTCGTCGCGAGTGAGAACAGCAAGTGACCGACCGTCATCACCGGCGTTGCCCAGAACGCGATGATAAAGCCCAGCATGATCGGATGGCGCAGAAACCTGTAAAAGAAAGGCGTCTTAAAACTCAGTTCTGTGTAGTCATGGTTACGCAGATGCAAGTACACTTGCCGCAGCCCAAACAGATCGAAATGATTGATCATGAAGGTGCCCAAGAAGACGATCAACCAGCCGAGCCAAAAGAAACCATGCAACAGGACGACTCCAACTGCGTTATCCACTGACCAGACGGGGGTCGTAATCGGTCGCCACTGCCAGTACAGGAGTAGCAGCGCAAGGCTGGCAAATAGCACATAGGTGCTGCGCTCGATGGGTTTGGGGACGATTGTTGTCCACCACCGTTTAAATTCCGGGCGCGCCATGATGCTGTGCTGGAGCGCAAACACGCCCAGTAGCAGCACGTTTATAACAACTGCCGCCTGAAAAGGCACCGCCATACCCGTGTTGATGGATTTTGGAACGAGGATGTTGCCGACAAAGCCAATCGCATAGAGAAAAGTCACCAAGAACACAGCGTAGCAGACGAGACCGTACACGAACACAAGTGTGTTCTTGACCATTCCTGTTGCCGTCGATGTTGGGTGAAGTTGTTGTTGGGTCATGGAATCTGACATTTGCCTACTCCTTGCACATTGAAACAAAGTGGACAGGGTCATTTACCTGGGAGTAAGCATAGGCAGTCGGTGTGCGGCTGTCTCCATTCATTTGGATGGAAATTGAATGGACGATGAATGGAAAAAGGGGCCAAGTATTGTAGAATGACCGGTTACTGTCCTCACCACCCTGTGTTCAGCGGCGATGTTGAGAAGCGGAGCCATCAGTGGGAGACGCGACCATGGCGGGCCATGCGCCGCCCCCGGTTCAACTGACCAGACGCGAAAAAGAGATTCTAGCGCGTCTAGCCGCCGGGTTATCCGACCAGCAGATTGCCGCCGAACTCTTCCTTAGCCCGAACACGATCCGGTGGTACAACCGCCAAATCTATAGCAAATTGGGCGTTGGCAACCGGACACAAGCGATCGCATGGGCGCAAGAACTCGGTTTGCTAGAAGACGCTAAGGCTGCATCCCCGTCGTCTACCTCCAGAGAGATTCTTCCTGTACAAGCCACACCCTTTATTGGGCGCAGCCATGAAATCGCAGAAGTGAAGCGCCTATTACAGGGTTCGCGGCTCCTCACCCTCACCGGCGCGGGAGGAACGGGGAAAACGCGGCTGGCGCTGTACGTGGCATCGGACGTGTTTGACGACTTCGCCGATGGCGTCTGCTTTGTGGATCTGGCCCCAGTCCATGATCCGGCGTCGGTGGCAAAGACCATCGCCGCCGGACTCGATGTGTTTGAACATCCCAAGGAACCCATATTCGACACCTTGAAGCGGGCGCTCGTCGGGCGCGATCTGCTGCTGCTGATCGATAACTTCGAGCACGTCATCACCGCTGCCCCACTCGTATCCCAGTTACTGGCAGCATCGTTACAGCTGAAGGCTTTGATCACCAGCCGTGAGGCGTTGCGGCTCTCTGGGGAGCAGGAATATCAGGTTCCACCCTTGTCGTTGCCCGCTGCTAAGACGGCTTCCATTCAGGATGTCACAGCATCGGAGGCAGGCACATTGTTTGTACAGAGGGTGCAGATGGTGCAGCCCCACTTTGCGCTCAGCGCCGCCAATGCGCCGGCCATCGCGCACATCTGTGCGCGGCTGGATGGGTTGCCGCTCGCCATTGAACTGGCCGCGGCGCGCTGCAAGTTGCTGACCCCACAAGCGCTGCTGGACCGTCTGGACAGTCGCCTTAATATGCTGACGAGCGGCCCCCGCGATGTACCCGCGCGCCAGCGTACGCTGCGAGACACGATTGCGTGGAGCTACAATTTACTGGACGGCGATGAACAAGCGCTGTTTGCGCGCCTCGCGGTCTTCCGCGGGGGCTGCTCGCTGGAGGCCGTCGAAGCCGTGTGTGGACATGGCTTATCGCTTGATGTCCTCGACGGTCTAGCGTCGCTGGTAGACAAGAGCCTGGTCCAGCAGAAAGAGACGCCGGGAGGCGAACCACGTTTCGTCATGTTGGAAACGATCCACGAATATGCCTGGGAACGATTGGAAACCAGTGGTGAGGCGGAAATCATACACCGGTGGCACGCCGAGTATTTCGTCACCTTGGCCGAGCGTGCCGAGCCGGAATTGCGCCTGGCTCCCCATATACGCTGGTTTCAACGGTTCGAACTTGAACGAGACAATGTGCGCGAGGTGCTGGAGTGGTCGCTCGGTCCGGGGGATGTCAGGCTGGGCGTGCGGCTGGTCGGGGCAATCTGGTTATTCTGGTTTGCTTACGGGCATCATGGCGAAGAACTTCAATGGGCACGACGTCTGCTGGCCCACCTGCATGAGACGCCACAAAGTCAGCACGCTCGATTTCTCATCGGCGCGGGGAATATGGTGATGACTGGCGATTTCGACACGGCAAAACCCCTGTTCCTGAGAGCGTTTGAAATTGCCCGCCAGT
This sequence comes from uncultured Litorilinea sp., assembly GCA_964649925.1. Classification (GTDB taxonomy): domain Bacteria; phylum Chloroflexota; class Anaerolineae; order Caldilineales; family Caldilineaceae; genus QEUY01. Next base: position 3,608 of record CAZYQJ010000195.1, on the reverse strand, counting down.
TGGGCGATAAGCCTAACACGGCTTGGGCACTCACTCATCTCGCGTCTGTTCAGTCAGAAAAGGCTGATGCGATGGCGATTGCTCAGGAAGCCCTGTCGCTATTCCGCGAGTTGGACCACCAACCGGGTATCGCTCATACGCTGAATGTCATCGGCGAAATAGCACGACAGGCCGGTGATGACGCACACGCCCGGCGTGCTTATGAGGAATGTCTTGCAGTCTGCCTCAAGACAGGCGAAACACGCCGGGTGGCGATTATGTACTTCAATTTGGCATTCCTAGCCCAGCATGAAGGCAATCACGTAGGGACGATCGAGGCCACCCGGCGCGCCTTACAAATCGCCCAAGACATGAACAACCGCGGAGAAATCGCCTGGTGTTTGCCCATCATCGCTGGATCCATGGCTGCGCTTGGCCAGCCGCAGCGGGCAGCGCGGCTGCTCGGCACATCTGAATCCTTCCTGGAGCGATTGGGAACCTTTATCCTGCCTGCCGACAAGCACGAATTTGATCGTATTCGAGCCGAAGTATGTGCACAGCTAGGCGAAGCGGCCTTCCAGGTTGCTCTGGCAGAAGGCCGCAAAATGACATTGGAACAGGCGGTGGCGTCCATCAAAACAAACGCTTGACACCCGAGTTCCGTGGTGAATGGTGGGAGGCAGCACACCTAGCGGGGAGTTGGGTCATTTTGAGGGCAGGCTTCAGCACGTCCACGCTGCTTGCATTGCTTTCTCACCGCCGAAGATCGAAGAACGATATTGTAAAGCTTTTGACAGCAGTGTGGCTTTATTTCGGCGTGGCGGTATGCTAGTCTTGCCTTCAGTCTGAAGGCGGCTCCCGAGACCTCCGCCTATATCATTTACACAGCAGCGCATCTGGCTCAATCAGAATCCGGATACACCTCTTTGCCTATCCCTGCGTTTGTCGTGAAGACGGGGACAGATGACCCTGTGCGTGCAGCGAGCACCCAGTGGTCTGGAGCATCGCGCCACGCGATGCCGAGTGAGGTGTTGAGGGAAACCAAGCAACGCGTTCGCAACGCACCTTCTACACCTACTGGATAGCCTCATCCAAAATCAATCTCATCCACACATCCTAGGAGAAAGCATCCATGAATTCCCCGAGCATGAAGCACCCTTGCTCTCGCTATGCCGCGACAGTACAGGCTTTGCGTCGCCTGAAACCGCTGCTCTCTACACTCTGTGCCTTGGCGATTTACTGGGGCATATCCTCGCTGGCCATGCCCACCGCACTGGCCCAGGCCAGCCCGGACATTCCAGATGCGCCCATTGAAAACGACGAAGGGGGCGCTATCCGCATCACGGGCCAGGTCACTTATACCTATGCCTACTTTGCGCTAGGGGTCGATCAGCCGACAATTGCGCTGTTGGATCATGCTGGTTTTGTAGACAGGGATCCGCATTTTGTCGCCCCCATCGAATCGCAAGTGCTGGGCCAATTCCTCTCTGATTTCCGCCGTTCACCCTTCACCTACACCCTCGCCTTACCGATAGAACCCGTAGGCGAATTGCGCGATGTCGATGGCGACGACCAGAAAGACAGAGGCGTCATGACCTTTGTCATCGCCTTTGACTTCAATCTGTTCGGTGATGCCTATATGGATGCGCGCGATCAGTTGGCGTACAACTGGCCATTCAACCACCACTCGACCCGTGTAGCCATGAATTGGGAGATTATCGGCGGCAAACTGCTTGTCTATGCGCCGGATGACCAGCAGCGTTTTCCGGCCGATTTCGGCGAGGATGGGCGTCTTTTTACCGGTGACGAACCCGTCGTACGCCTGCCTCAGGGGTATACGGTGGTAGATCTGGATGCCAGCCCCTTTCGCTTTGACCGTTCGCGCTATCCAACCATACCCCTCGTCGAGCAGAAGCTAGTCGAAACGCCTGATCTGTCGGGCCTCAGCTATACCGACGCCTTCGACCAGTTGATCGAGTTTCTGCGTGTGCATTATGCCTTCACCCAGGAGAAGGGTATCGATTGGGAGGCGCTGCACGCCACATTCCGTCCTCAGATCGAACAGGCAGAACGCCATCAGGACAGCCTTGCCTACAGGCGTGCGCTCGCTGCCCTCGCCATGAGCATTCCTGATGGCCATATGAGCGGCAGCATTCCCGAAGATTGGTCAGAACGTACAGCGGGCGGGGTGGGTCTCAGCCTGTGCAAGACCCATGATGGGCGCATTCTGATCTCTCACATCCTGCCTGACAGCCCGGCCAGCCAGGCGGGTATCCAAAGAGGCGCTGAACTCATTGCGATCAACGATGTGCCGGTCGCCCAGTATGTGAGCGAGATAAAGCCCATTCGAAATGCCAGTACGGCGCATGTACGGGAACTCAACCAACTGTATCTCGCGCCGCTCGCACCCGTAGGCACCAAAATGGACATAGAGTTTGCCAATCCTGATGCGGTAGATAGCCCCCAAACCGTCAGCCTAACCTCGGTTGCCGGGAATGCCCTTTTCGCCTGTGTATCTGACAATTGGCTTGTACATGGGTATTCCGACGTCATGCCGATCGGTGCCTACTTCACCTATGACAATCGCTATCGATATGTGATCAGCAATGATTTCGCATATGAATTGCGGCTTACAGTGAGGCTGTGGGAACGGGTTATTACATCACTGAACAATGGAAATGGGGAGGGGCTTATCATTGATTTGCGACAGAACAATGGGGGGCTTGGCCCTTTGGCGACACACATGTTGGCTTATCTTCTCAGCGAACCCTTCGATGCCTTCGGCTACAGCCTCCCTCTCTCAGACAGCGATGCCCTTCCCCCCGAGTCGCTGACTGTAATCGATCGGATCGTGCCGGTCCCCCCCGAGATGCGCTACGACGGCCCGGTGGCCGTGCTGATTGGTCCCTACTGTCAAAGCGCCTGTGAGGAATTTGCCTACATCGTGAAGACGACGGGGCGCGGGGCTGTAATCGGCGCCTATCCAACCGCTGGCATGATGGGTTCTTTGAACCATGTAAATATGCCTGAAGGCGTGGAGTTTCTCTACACCTACACCAGAATAGTTGACCCCAGCGGGCAGGTTATTGTCGAAGGGACCGGCGTGGAACCGACCATCATGGTCCCGATTGATGAAGACACTCTCTTTAGCGAGACAGATCCTCTTGAGGATGCAGCAATCACCTACTTCGAGGGTCTTTCCACAGAAGCACCATCGATCGACATATCGGATCAGGACTAGAGCAGCACGGAGATCAGCGTGAACCACAACGAGTTTCGTATCCATCGAACTATCGGTACCGGCCTTGTGATAGTCCTATTTCTTGCCGTAACTGTGTTGCTGCTCTGGCCAACGCAGACTGACGCACAGACGAACGCCAAGCCAGCCGCTAAACTCTCGCCAAGACTACGAGTCCTAACCCAGTCGGCTGCCGCTCTTGGATTCGCCAATGATGAGGCGCAAATAGAAGCCCTCAATCTAGCCGTGGAAGGGCAAGGTAGCCTGTTGACTAATGAGCAAGGCGAATTGCTGGTCTATGTGCAAATAACCGATACGACCTCCCCCACCCTGCAACTGCTTACCGACGCAGGCGCGGAGGTCGTACACGTCTCTGATGAGTACAGCACAG
>CAZYQJ010000194.1:0-8548 GCA_964649925.1 uncultured Litorilinea sp. | reverse complement strand
CACCTACTGCGTCCAGCGCATCAGCGCCGCGCGCATCGAGGCCAAGTTGGAGGGACGGCCCCTTCAAGAGGGCGATGTCGTCACTGCCTGCCAAGCGGCCTGCCCGACCCGCGCCATCGTCTTTGGCAACATCAACGACCCTGAAAGCGAAGTGGCGCGGCGCAAGGCCACCCCGCTCAACTATGGGCTGCTGGCCAATCTCAACACCCACCCCCGCACCACCTACCTTGCCAAACTGCGGAACCCCAACCCCGAACTGGACGGTCAGGAGGGATAATGGACGCTCGACAGGCACAGCGTACAGGCTATTTGATCGGCCCAGGCCACAGCTTCCGCACTATCAACGAGAAGATTACGGGGATCGTGCTGACACGGCGCGCGCCCGGCGCCTGGTATTTCGGGCTGGCGGTAGGCTTTGTCCTGCTCATGATCCTTCTCTATGCCGTCTATGTCCTCTTTACGGTGGGCGTGGGCATCTGGGGCGTCAATATTCCAGTCGGGTGGGGCTTTGCCATTATCAACCTCGTCTGGTGGATCGGGATCGGCCACGCGGGCACGCTGATCTCTGCCATCCTGTTGCTGCTGCATCAAGAGTGGCGCACGTCGATCAACCGCTTTGCCGAGGCCATGACCCTCTTTGCCGTGCTCTGCGCCTCGCTCTTCCCGGTGCTGCATGTAGGGCGGCCCTGGCTCGTCTACTGGCTCTTCCCCTATCCAAACACCTATGGGCTGTGGCCGCAGTTTCGCAGCCCGCTGGTGTGGGACGCCTTCGCCATCGGGACCTACGCGCTGGTCTCGCTCATGTTCTGGTTCGTCGGCCTCATCCCCGACCTGGCGGCGCTGCGTGACCGGTCACAAAATCTCTGGGTGCGCTATTTCTACGGCATCCTGGCCCTGGGCTGGCGCGGCGCAGCCCGTCACTGGGAGCGTTATGATACCGCCTATCTGCTGCTGGCCGCGCTGGCGACGCCGCTGGTTGTCTCTGTCCACTCGGTCGTGAGCCTAGACTTTGCCGTGTCGGTCATCCCAGGGTGGCACTCCACGGTCTTCCCGCCCTATTTTGTGGCAGGCGCGATCTTCTCCGGCTTTGCCATGGTGCTGACCCTCTTGGTCCCGCTGCGCCGGATCTACCGGCTCGAAGACTTCATCACGCTGCGCCACCTGGATCTCATGGCGAAGGTGATGCTGGCGACCGGGCTGTTCGTCGCCTATGGCTATCTGACCGAAGGCTTTACCGCCTGGTATTCAGGCAATCCTGCCGAACGTTTCTGGCTCTTCAACCGATCCTTTGGCCCTTACTGGTGGGTCTTCTGGGCGTTGATGGCCGCCAATATCCTCATCCCCCAGGCACTCTGGTTCCAGCGCGTGCGCACCACGCCGCTGCTGCTCTTTATCGTCGCCCTGGCCGTCAACGTCGGCATGTGGCTGGAACGCTATGCCATCGTCGTGGTCAGCCTCCACCGTGATTACCTCCCCTCGTCCTGGGGGATGTACGCCGGGACAATCTGGGATTACGCCACCTTCATCGGGTCCATCGGCCTCTTCCTGACCCTGCTGTTCATCTTCGTGCGTCTGCTGCCCATGATCTCGATGTTTGAGATGCGCCACCTCCTGGCGACCACGCATGGTCACGGTCAGGCCGGTGACCCGGTCGCCGACGGCGAAATCGCTACGGTCAGCGCAGGCGAACCCGACACGACCCCTGTCCCCGACGAACGTTCGTTATACGGGCTCATGGCCGAGTTCGACAGTGCCGATGACCTGCTGGCACAAGCACGCCAGACCTACGAGGCCGGTTACCGCAAGATCTCAGCCTACAGCCCTTTCCCCATCGAAGGATTGGCCGAAGCTATCGGCGTGCGCCCGACGCGGCTGCCCTACCTCGTCTTGCTGGCTGGCATCGCGGGCGCGGTGGCCGGGTTTGGCCTGCAGTACTACGCATCTGTCATTGACTACCCGTTGAACATCGGCGGGCGGCCCTTTAACAGTTGGCCTTCTTTCGCGATTGTGACCTTTGAGATGACCATTCTCGCCGCGGCCATTGCCGCCGCGCTAGGGATGCTGCTGCGCAACGGGCTGCCCCAGCCCTACCATGCCGTATTCAACGCGCCGCGCTTCCACCGCGCCTCCCAAGACCGCTTCTTCCTCTGCATCGAAGCGCGCGACCCCCTGTTTGACCTGGCACAGACGCGCGACTTTCTGCAGAGCCTTGGCCCGACAGACGTGGTAGCAGTCGAAAAGTAACGTGGATAGAACATCACTTGCGGCGCTTGCGGATGTGAATCGTCCCACGCTCTCACCTAGTCAGGATGAAAGGACATATGGCAGACAAACAGGTATTGCGCGGTGTTGCGACCATCAGTTTCTTCGCGTCAGATCATGCAGCCGCCCAAAAATGGTATACGGAGTTCTTGGGGGTTGAACCCTACTATGCCGTGCCCGGCTATGTCGAGTTTCGCCTTGGCGACTATCAGCAGGAATTGGGCATCATCGACAGCAAATATGTGCCCCACCTGGAAGCCTCCACGGGGCGCTCCGCCGGGGCTATCGTGTATTGGCATGTGGATGATATCGACGCCACGCTGGAAGATTTGCTGTCCAGGGGCGCAAAACTGCTTGAGGGGCCGCAAGACCGTGGCGGTCACGGCTTCATCACGGCTTCGGTGATCGATCCGTTTGGCAACATCCTGGGCATCATGCGTAACCCGCACTATCTGGAAGTCCTCAATGCGAGCGGCGACGCATAGTGCGTGCTGTCAAAGCGTCCATCTGCCGGGGAGTACTATGAACTACTACGACACATTCATACAGGTCGCGCCCGACTGCCCTGTCCGCAGCAGCGTCGTGCCGGCTGCAAAGGGAGATCGCAAGACGATCCCTGTGATCCAGTATGAATTGCTGGCGGAGCATCCCTACACCTATACCCAGGAAGACCTCCAGTTCGAGGTCTATGTGCGCCATAAATCCATTCCCACCGATGATCTACCTGCGCGGCGTGCGGAGTTCCTCCAGAAAAGCCAACCCTGCCTGCGTTCATCGCCGCTCGCCAAGCAATATGGGTGGGGGCTGCACTTCAATGCGGAAGGCAAGATCGCATTGTACCCTGTGGAATCCGAGGAATACCGGCAGTTCACGCATCCGGACAATGAATGTCCCCAGGTGCTGACAGCCTTTAGAAACAAACGTGGCTAGTTCGCTTATGAAACCACCTATCAAGCCTCGCCTATCATTGCTGATTGCACTGCTGTTGAGCCTGCTGCTGATGGCAGGCTGTGCGTTGACCCTGCGCGACCAGCCGCGTTACGATCCGTTTGAGGAAAGCACGTTCTTCGACGACGGCGCGTCAGCCCGGCTGCCTGTCCCCGACACGGTGGCGCGCGGGCAGCCCGTGGCAGGCACGCTCCTGACCACCGGACGTATTGACCGCCAGTTTGCCGATACCTTTCCCTTTACGGTCACGCTGGAGACGCTAGAACGGGGCCGCGAGCGTTACGACATCTTCTGCGCCCCCTGCCACGGGCTGGTGGGCGACGGCAACGGGCTGATGGTTGAATATGACATGCCCGCCCCCGATTCCTTCCATGACCCGGACGTGCGCGACGAACCCGCCGGTTACTACTTTGCGCTGATCACCGGCGGCACGCGCGTCATGCCCAGTTACGCCGCGCGCATCTCGCCCGAAGACCGCTGGGCTATCGTTGCTTACATTCGCGCCCTGCAGTTGAGTCAAAACGCCGACGCCTCCGAACTGCCCGCCGACCTGCTGCCCGAGTTGCAGGGAACGGACACGATTACGAATTGATCTGCCGACATCGTTCTCCCTACCCACACAGGCGCATTGCGTATGCATGATCTGACGACCACACCTTCATCGTTGGCCCGCCTACAGCGGCCCGCCCTGCTCATCGCCCTGGTCGGCGTGGTGCTGGCCGGGGTGGGCGCATGGCTGGACTTGACGCAGTTCTGGCGTTCCTACCTGATCGCCTATCTCTTCTGGCTACAGATCGGGCTGGGCTGTCTGGGCATGGTGATGCTGCACCACCTGGCCGGGGGGCGTTGGAGCGCGCTGATCCGCCGCATCATGGAGGCAGGCGCGTTGGCGCTCGTCCCCTTGGCTGTCCTGTTTCTGCCAATCCTGATCGGCCTGCCCTCGATCTATCCCTGGGCCGATGCCGACTTTCTGGCGCACAGTGAGGTGGTACAGCAAAAGGCAGCCTATTTGAATGTGCCCTTTTTTGTGGGGCGCGCCGCGGTCTACTGGGTGGTGTGGCTGGGGCTTGCGCTCCTGCTGCGCCGCTGGTCGCTCGCCCAGGACCGCACCGGCGATCCAGCCTTGACCACGCGCTTGCGCCGCCTGAGCGCGGCAGGCATCATTCTCTACATGCTCAGTGCCACCTGGGCAAGCTACGACTGGATGATGTCACTAGAGCCGGAGTGGTTTTCCTCGGCCTATGGGCTGCTGGTCATCAGCGGGCAGGCGACCGCTGCGCTGGCCCTGGCGATCATCGGGCTGCGTGGACTCGCCCGCAATGCAACCGCTCAGGACTGGACTCAATCCTTCAACCACTTGGGGAACTTGCTGCTGGCCTTTGTGATGATCTGGGCCTATCTCTCCTTTTCGCAGTTCCTGATCATCTGGTCCGCCAACATCCCTGAGGAAGCGATCTGGTATGGGCGGCGCAGCCAGGGCGGCTGGCTGACCCTGGGGCTGATCGTGATCGGCGTGCACTTTGTCGTGCCGTTTTTCCTGCTCCTGTCGCGGCGCTTCAAACGCCGGGCGCAGACATTGACCGTGCTGGCCTGGCTGATCCTGGCGGCCAGGCTGCTCGATTTGGCCTGGCTGATCCTGCCCGCCTTCTCCCCGGTCAGCACCAACCACTGGCTGGACTGGGTGGCCCTGATCGCCATCGGCGGTATCTGGTTCGCCGCCTTCGCCTGGCTGTGGACAAGCCAGCCGCCGCTGCCGCGCCATGACCCGCACCTGCTGGGAGAGACAGAGAGGCACGCGCCCGTCAGCCAGCCATCTTTGTAAATGACAAACGAGATAAAGGCATGAAGGACACTCGATCTACCGGTGAAGAGACCACCCGCCGCAGCCTGCGTTCATTCCCGCTGGGCTACATCGCCATTGCCGCTATCCTCCTGATCGCGCTGGTCGCGGGCGGGATCATCCTGGGCGGGTGTCTAGCCGATCTGCGGCCCAATCAGAACTCGTCGCCCCCGCTCCCCTTCGAAGACCGCACCTCCCCGGAACAACTGGCGGCTCATGAGGCGCAGGCGATCGAACGGCTCAACAGCGCCGGATGGGTGGACCCGGAAGCAGGCATCGCGCACATCCCCATCGAAACGGCGATGGAACTGCTGGCAGCGCGCGGCTTGCCCGTCTACGTCGCCACCCAAGAGACCGATCCGCCCGCAGCAGAGGAAACCGCGCCCCCTGCCGGGGAAGAGGCTGAAGGCGAAGGGGCTGGAAGCGAGGGAACCGCCGCCAGCCCAGATGTGGACCTCTCGCAGGTGACCTATCAGGAACATGTGCTGCCGATCTTTGAGACCTACTGCGGGGAGTGTCACGGGGCTGAGGACCCGGAAGAGCAGTTGGAGTTGACGCGCTACCGCACGGCCCTGGTCGGATCGATGAACGGCCCGGTCATTGAACCCGGCGACCCGGACAACAGCTATCTGGTCAAGCAGATCGTCGAGGGCAGAATGCCCAAAGACGCCGATCCCCTGTCGCCCGAAGATATCGAGGTCATCATCGCCTGGATCGAAGCAGGCGCACCCGAACAGTAACCCACTGCACACAAAAACCAAAACATCCCCAGCGCTTTTGCTGGCAAACCCATATGCCAGATAGAAGCACCGGGGATGTTGGCTCTATGCCCAGACAAACGTCACCAGCGGGGGAAGTCCGTCCTCCGCGCGCGAATCTCGCTCACCCCATGCTTATTGGGCAAACGGATCGTGTTCGACAGCAGGGATGGTCTTGAGATAGGCCGCAATCGCCGCCGCGTCCTCGTCGGTCAACAGGCTGAAGCGGCGCTCGATCTGCTGCGCCATACTCCCCTGCGCCAGTGAACCGTCCGGGCGTTCGCCGGTTTGCAGGTAGTGAGCGATCTCCTCCTCAGTCCACGCACCGATGCCGAATTCCTCGCTCGGCGTGATGTTGGCGGAGATCTCGTCGTCCATCAACGGCGCACCCGCCAGGAACAGGTCCATATTGGGCGAACCGTCCTCATTGGAGGGCGTATGGCACATACCGCAGCGGGCAATCGTCACCAGTTCCTCACCGCGCGCAGCGGGATCAGTCGGCGCTTCGGCGGCCGTCTCCGGCGAGAACGGCTCCGGCTCGGCCGTCACCTCGCGCTCCGGCACTTCGTTGACCACCGGCTCCAGCGAGAACAGATAGGCCGCCACGTCGAGTGCCTCCTGATTCGACATGGCGCTGAACGCGTGATAGGGCATGACCGGGACCAACTGGTACCCCTCCGGATGCTGGCCGGTCTGGATGATGTGTGCGACCTCTTGCTCGGTCAAGTTGCCGATCCCCGTCTCCGGATCAGGGGTCAGGTTGGGTGCGTAGACCACGCCAAAATCGCCCTCAAAGCTATTGCCGCCAGCCAGTGCGCCCGCATCACGATTGAAATGGCAGCCGCAGCCCCCGGTCAGGGTGGCGATGTACTCACCGTTCGCCGCATCCCCGGTCGCAGCCCCAGTTTCCTCAGCGCCCTCTTCAGCCGCCTCAGGCGTGGCCTCCTCCGTGGGCGTCGTTTCCTCGGTGGCTGTCTCTTCTTCGGTCTCCGTGACCTCCTCAGTCTCTGTGACCTCTTCAGTCTCGGTCATTTCAGCGGTCTCGGTGACCTCTTCTCCAGCCGTCACTTCTTCTGCGGGTTCTTCCGTCGGTTCTTCCGCAGGCTCTTCTGTCGGCTCTTCGGCGGGTTCCTCCGTGGGCTCTTCGGCGGGTTCTTCCGTCGGTTCTTCCGCAGGTTCCTCAGCGGCTTCTTCTTCAGCCGGTTCTTCTACAGCAGGCGCTTCGGGGGCTGGCTCCGGTTCAGCGGATCTCCCACCACAAGCGGCAAACACCAGGGCGAAGATCACCAGCAGGCTGCAGAGGAGCGCAACTCGTTTCCCCTTGTGCATCAAATCAGGGCGCAACCGGATCGAATGCATAGATTCCTCCTTACTGTAAATTGAGCTAGGGCTAGAGAGAATTGAGAATACACGCTTTGCACCACAAGCGCAAATGCCCTCTACAGCAGTTGCAGCCACGGCAGCCGGGTGCTCCGCCGCCACCATGCAACGTGCCGTATCGCGATTTGGCATATTGCGTCTGCTATGGTAGAGTCGCATCGTTTGGATTGTTCGGACGGTCAACCGCCGTGATCAAACGCGGTGTATCGGTCAGAAAGGAGACGTAGATGTCAGCCCAAGTGAAAGGTGTTTCCACGCAACTGAATCTACGAACGCGCCTGCTGCTGACCGCCGGACGGAGCGGATAACCGCAGTCCGATTTGTCCGGAACCGAACAAGCAACTGAGTAAGCGACCTTTGACGGCCGCGGGCGTGTTCTGCCCGTGGCTGTTTTGTTTTATGTAGGCGCACCCTAAGCCTGCGCCATCCACCGTTTGCCGCTTTGAACGGTCACGGGACCTGCCGGTTCTGTGACCGTTTTTTGATCTAGCTATCAATACAGGAGGGAAAATATGCAGGCTGAAAGAGTCCAACCGCTTGAATCCAGAGGGGTCGCAGCGAGGCTGATTCGCCCGCTGCCTGGCGTGAACGGGCAAAGTCACACTCAGTTTCTATTCAGAAGGGTTTTTACCAGTGGCCAAGCAACCACTTTCGCATGGTACGACCGCAGACGCCGAATACTATCAGCAGTTGTATGACCCCGATTGGGCGGATATCCCTCCCCGCCCGCGGACGAAGGGGTCGCGCCAGAAGGCCAAAGAAGATGCTAGGATCGTGGAGCAACTGGCGGATGAGACTGTCGGGTTGGAAGGGGGGTTTGAGACCACCTATCGCCCTGGGCCGTTCGAATCCGGTTGGCTGCTCCAGTCACTCCGCCACTTCTATGACCAGGACTTTCTGACCGATATCCTGGCCGTAGTCAAGGGCGGCAAGGAGGCCAACGTCTATCGCTGCGTGGGCGGCCCCGCGGCCCACGCCGATCTAGTCGCAGCCAAGGTCTACCGCCCGCGCAGCCTGCGCAACCTGCGCAATGACAAGCTCTACCGTGAAGGCCGTGAGGTGCTTACCGGTGACGGCAAGGCCGTTAAAAAAACCGACCACCGCATCATGCGCGCCCTCAACAAGAAGACCGCGTTCGGGCAGGAGGTCGCGCACACCTCCTGGCTCATGCATGAGTTCAAGACGTTGGAGAAGCTCTATCAGGCAGGCGCATCCGTGCCGCGCCCGATCTCGGTGGATGGGAATGCCATTCTCATGCAGTACTTCGGGGACTACAACGTGGCCGCCCCGACGCTGCATGACATTCGCCTGGATCCCGCCGCGGCGCACCGCCTGCTCGACGAGGTGATGTATAACCTGG
>CAZYQJ010000193.1:0-8552 GCA_964649925.1 uncultured Litorilinea sp. | reverse complement strand
ACCTGCGCCAGATCGAGCGCGTCAACCCGCAGGTCAACGCCATTGTGACCTTGCTGCCTGATCGTGCGCTGGACGGGGCGCGCGCCGCCGATGCCGCGCTGGCGCGCGGGGAGGTGATTGGCCCGCTGCACGGCCTGCCCATCGCGCACAAGGACTTGGTGCCCACCAAAGGCATCCGCACGACGTGGGGGTCGCCCATCTATCGCGACCATGTGCCCGACCAGGACGCGCTGATCGTGGAGCGACTGCGCGGCGCGGGGGCGATCACCATCGGCAAGACCAATGTGCCCGAATTTGGCGCGGGATCACAGACCTTCAACCCGGTCTTTGGGGCCACGCTCAACCCCTATGACACAACCAAGACCTGTGGCGGGAGCAGCGGCGGGGCTGCGGTGGCGCTGGCCTGCGGCATGCTCCCCATTGCCGACGGCAGCGATACGGGCGGTTCGCTGCGCAACCCGGCCAGCTTCTGCAACGTGGTGGGCTTCCGCACCTCACCGGGACGTGTGCCGGTCTGGCCGCGCCCGCTGGGCTGGATCACCTATCCGGTGCAAGGGCCGATGGCGCGCACGGTAGCCGACGTTGCGTTGATGTTGAGCGCCGTTGCCGGGCCTGACCCGCGCTCTCCCATCGCCATCGCTGAGCCGGGCGACCGCTTTGCCGTGCCGCTAGATCGTGACTTCCGCCATGTCCGCATCGCCTGGAGCCGCGACCTCAACGCGTTTCCAGTCGATCGGTGCATCACCGCGGTGTTGGAATCGCAGCGCCATGTGTTTGTCGACCTGGGCTGTCAGGTGGAGGAGGCGACGCCCGACTTTGCCGATGCCGACGAGGTCTTTAAGGTGGGGCGAGCCTGGATCTTTGAACATCAATACGCCGACCTGATCGCGCAGCACAGCGACCAGATCAAAGAGACGGTGATCTGGAATGCCCAGGCAGGCATGGCCCTGACTGGGCCGCAACTCAGCGCGGCGGAGGCCAAGCGAACCGCCCTCTATCATCGCGTGCGTGAGTTTATGCAGGATTACGAGTATCTGGTGCTGCCCGTGACGCAGGTGCCGCCCTTCGACGTGACCCAAGAGTATGTGCAGGAGATCGAGGGCGTGGCGATGGAGACCTACATCGACTGGATGAAGTCCTGCTATTTCATCACCGTGACCGGATTACCCGCTATTTCGGTGCCCTGTGGTTTTACGCCGGAAGGGCTGCCTGTGGGCATTCAGATTGTGGGCCGCCATCAGGATGACCTGGGCGTGCTGCAACTGGCACACGCCTTTGAGCAGGCCACCCAGGTCTGGCAGCAGCGTCCGGCGCTAGCCGCCCCGCTCAGTTGACTTTCGTATAGACAAATCAATGTCGCTGCACAACCAAGGAGCGAACGCATGAAGTTGGGCTACAGCACTTGGGGGATGCCCAAAGTCCCCATTGACACCATCATCCCGCATCTGGCAAAGCTGGGGTATGATGGCGTGGAGGTGACCGTCAAACCGGGTTGGTCTACCGAACTCTATTCGATGGATCGGGACGAGCGCAGACGCATCCTCAAACTGGTTCGGGATCACGGGCTGGAACTGCCTGCGATTGCCGGGCATACGAGCATGGTGGCGACCGACTCGGAGGAGCATGCCGCCAACTGGCAGCGGCTCAAGGATACGATTGACCTGGCCGTCGAGTGGGCGGTGGACGGTGTGCCGCCCGTGCTGGACACGACGACCGGCGGCAAACCGGAACAGTGGGACGAACTCAAGCCGCTGTTGGTGGAACGCACCGCGGCATTGGTCGAATATGCCGAGGCGCGCGGGGTGGTGATCGGCATGGAGCCGCACTACGCCAATCTGATCAACACGCCCGAAAAGGTGTTGGAACTGCTGCGCCTGGTCGATTCACCCAACCTGCGCGTGACCTTTGACATCAGCCACTTCAACATCCAGGGCTATTCGATTGAACAGTCAGTGGCGGCGATGGCCCCGGTCGCGGTCTTCGCTCACATCAAGGATGAGCGCGGGCAAGTGCCCAATTTCGACTTTTTGATCCCTGGTGAGGGGGTCTTTGACTATGTACGCTATCTCAAGGAGATGGCGCGCCACCAGTACACGGGCTATATCATGCCGGAGATCAGCGTCTTTGTGCAGGCCCGTCCCGACTATGACGCGCTGACCGCGGCCGCACAGTCGGCGGAGGTGCTGAACCGCGCCTATGCCGACGCAGGGATGCCCCGGTGCTGAACGGGCATGAGGCAGAGGAACCAGGAGGAACGGATGGGGGCACGAACCATCGGCTATCAATCCACGCTCGCGCCGGTCGAATACGCCGAACTGGACGCGGAGCAGGGGCTGCACATGTACGAGCAGATGTGCAAGATCCGCGCCTTTGAGGAAAGCGCCAATGAGCTTTACACGTCGGCGCGCATGCCCGGCCTGACCCACCTCTATGTGGGGGAAGAAGCGGTCGCGGTGGGCGTGTGTGAGGCGTTGCGCCAAGATGATTACATCACCAGCACGCACCGCGGCCACGGTCACTGTCTCGCCAAGGGCGCGACGCTCGACCGCATGTTTGCCGAACTGCTGGGCAAGGCAGCAGGTTACTGCGGCGGCAAGGGCGGGTCCATGCACATCGCCGACCAGGACACGGGCAACTTGGGGGCCAACGCCATTGTGGGCGGCAGCGCGGGCATCGCCACGGGCGCGGGGCTGTCGATCAAGATGCGCGGGAGCAACCAGGTGGCGGTCTGCTTTTTTGGCGACGGCGCGCTGGGCCAAGGGTTGCTCTACGAATCGATGAACATGGCGCAGTTGTGGACGCTGCCCGTGATCTATGTGTGCGAAAACAACCAGTACAACGAGTACACGCACAACAGCGAGACCGCGGCAGGCAGTTTGATTGGCCGCGCCCAGGCCTTTGGCGTGTATGCCGAAGAGGTGGACGGGCAGGATGTGCGCGCGGTCTATTCGGTGATGGCGCGGCTGGCGGCGCGGGCGCGGCGCGGGGAGGGGCCGGGCTTCCTGCTCTGCCACACCTACCGCTTTCTCGGCCATCATGTGGGCGACATTGACCGCAGCTATTACCGATCCAAGGAGGAGGAGGTCTGGTGGCGGCGCGAGCGCGACCCGATCCAGCTATTGGGTGCATGGCTCACGGGCGATCAGGCGGTTGAGCGTACCGTGCTGGACGAGATCGAGCGCGGCGTGCGCGCTGAGGTCGAGGCTGCGGTCGACTTTGCGCTCAACGCCCCTTTCCCCGACCCTGCCGAGGTGGATACCCATGTCTACGCCTGACGTGCAGTTTAGCCTGGCGGTGCAGAACGCCAATGGCCGCGAACTGACCTTTGCCGAGGCGATCCGCGAGGCGATTGCCGAGGAGATGCGCCGCGACCCGCGCGTCTTTGTGATCGGCGAGGATGTGGCCGAGGCTGGGACGGTCTTTAAGGTACTGCTTGGCCTGGTGGACGAGTTTGGCCCGGAACGTATCATCGATTCGCCCATTTCCGAGGCGGGCATCGCGGGGATCGGCGTGGGCGCGGCCATCACCGGGATGCGGCCCATCGTGGACATTATGTTTGGCGACTTTATCACGCTGACGATGGACCAGATGGTGAACCAGGCGGCCAAGACGCACTACATGTCGGGCGGCAAACTCAAGGTCCCGATGGTGCTGCGGACGACGCTGGGCGCGACGCGGCGTTCGGCGGCGCAGCACTCGCAGTCGCTACACGCCTGGTTCAGCCATGTGCCGGGGCTCAAGGTGGCGATTCCGTCTACGCCCTATGACGCCAAGGGGCTGATGAAAAGTGCGATTCGCGATGACAACCCGGTGGCGATCTTCGAGGACAAGATGCTTTATCAGTCCAAGGGGCCGGTTCCCGAGGGGGAGTATACGATCCCGTTGGGGGTGGCGGACGTGAAGCGCACCGGGGAGGACATCACGCTGGTGGCGACAAGCAGCATGGTGCAGGTGGCGTTGCAGGCCGCCGATCAGTTGGCTGCATTGGGCATCAGTGCTGAGGTGGTTGACCCGCGCACGACCGCGCCGCTGGACAAGGAGACGTTGATCGCGTCGGCCAAGAAGACCAGCCGCGCCTTGATCGTGGACGAGGGCTACCATTCGTATGGCGTGACCGCAGAGATGGCATCGGTGATCGCCGAGGGCGCGTTCTATTATCTGGATGCGCCGGTCAAACGGCTGGGCGCACTCGATGTGCCCGTGCCGTTCTCGCCCGTGCTGGAGGATTTGACCGTCCCCACCCCGGAACGCGTGGTGGAGATCGCCAAGAGTCTGTGCGGGGTGAGATAGCGAGTCGGGAATAGGGAGCGGGGAGTAGGGGGCAGAAGCAGAGCGGAACCGGCTACGATGTACGGCTCTTCTCTGACAACTGGCTACTGACAACTTTCACTCCCCATTCCCTTCTGCGATCTGTTGAGGATGACGATGGCGAGACAAGTTTATATGCCCGCGCTGGGCATGAACCAAGAGACCGGGACGCTGCTGCGCTGGTTGAAGGCCGAGGGTGAGCCGGTGCAGCAGGGCGAGCCGCTGATGGAGGTCGCGACCGATAAGACCGACGTGGAGATCGAGGCCCCGGCGTCGGGCATCCTGCGGGCGGTGCGCGCTGCGGAAGGGGATGAAGTGCCGGTCGGCCAGGTGATTGCGCTCATTGTCGCGCCGGATGAGGAGTATACCCCCCTGTCCGAGAGTCCACCCGGCCCGGTTGCGCAGGCCGCGCCATCCCAACCTGCGGCGAAGCGCAGCGGCGATCTGCCGGTCAGCCCGGTGGCGGCGCGCATCGCCGCCGAACATGGGGTCGACCTGGCCGCGGTGACATCCACGGGCAGCCGCATTCAGAAAGAGGATGTGCTGGCCTATCTCGCCGCGCGACCTGCTGCCATCGAGGGGCGCGTCCTGTCATCCCCCAAGGCGCGGCGGCTGGCCGCAGAGGCCGGTATCGATTTGGCGGATATCCAGGGCAGCGGGCCGGAGGGCGCGGTGCTGGCCGCGGATGTGCAGCAGGCCGCAGCCCGGAGTGTGCCGGTGGCGGAAACGGCCCCCGCAGCGGCGGATCGCGTGCCTATGTCGCGCATGTGGCAGGTGATGGCCGAGCGGTTGAGCGAAAGCTGGCGGACCGTGCCCCACTTTTTCCTGGCGCGCGAGGTGGACGCCGCCGTGCTGATGGCCTGGCGTGAGGCTGTTCAGGGGCGCAGCGAGGCAAAGGTCACCTACACCGATCTGCTGGTCAAGGTGGTGGCCGGGGCGCTGCGCCGCCACCCGCGGCTGAATGCCAGCTGGCAAGAGGACGGCATCCACGCCCATGCGGATATCCACATCGGCGTGGCAGTGGCGGTAGAGGAGGGGCTGTTGGTGCCGGTGATCCGGCACGCAGACCGGCTGGGGGTGCAGGAGATTGCGGCGGAGCGGGCCGACCTGGTGGCGCGCGCCCAGGCGGGCAAACTCACGCCTGATGAGTTGCAGGGCGGCACGTTTACGATCAGCAATCTGGGGATGTTTGGCGTGGATCACTTCAGCGCCATCGTCAACCCGCCGCAGGCCGCGATCCTGGCCGTGGGGCGCATTGTGGACAAGGTTGTGCCCGTGGATGGGCAGCCAGGCGTGCGGCCCAGGCTGGGGCTGAATTTGTCGGCTGACCATCGCGTGGTGGACGGCGCGCGCGCCGCGCGCTTCCTGGAGAGCGTCGCGGCCACCCTCGAAGACCCGCTGCAACTACTCGACTAGACGAGTCTTTATATGGCGTGGCTGCAAAGCGTGGTCTATTGGGTGGGGCTAGTATTGGTGGCGGTGACGCTCGTCGGCGTGGCTATTGGGCGCTACCCATTTTTGCGGATGAACCGCGCCACCATCGCGCTCACGGGGGCAACCTTGTTGATCGTGATCGGTGCGCTGACGCTGGACGAGGCCTATGCTGCGCTCGACCTTGACACGCTGACGCTGCTCTTTGCCATGATGATCTTGAACACCAACTTGCGCCGCGCCGGGTTCTTTCAGTTGGTGGGCAATTGGGTGGTACATTGGGCGCACACGCCGCGCCAACTGCTGGCCCTGATCATCGTCGCGTCTGGCATGCTGTCGGCAGTCTTTTTGAATGACACGATCGTGCTGGTCTTTACGCCGCTGGTGCTGGATATCTGCGCGATGGTGGCGCGGCGTCCGATCCCGTATCTGATTGCGCTGGTGACTGCGGCCAACATCGGATCGGCGGCGACGATCACGGGGAACCCGCAAAACATGATTATCGGCGTGGCGTCGGGGATACCGTTCGCCCGCTTTACGGCACTGCTTGGCCCTGCGGCATTGGCGGGCATGGCGGTGATCTGGGGCGTGATTGTGCTGGTCTACCGCCGCGAGTTCGCCAGCGTGCCGTTGATCAAGACGCCGACAGTGGCAGTAAAACCGGAGCGGCCTCTGTTGGTCAAGAGCCTGGCCGCCACCGCAGTGATGGTGGCAGGGCTGGTGCTGGGCATGGAGATCCCGCTGGCTGCGCTGGCCGCGGCTGCCATCCTGCTCATCAGCCGGAGGCTGGAGCCGGAAACGGTCTTTCGCGAGGTAGATTGGTCGCTGCTGGTCTTTTTCGGCGGGCTGTTTATCGTGACCGGCGCGCTGGAGGGGTTGGGTGCAAGCGACCAGCTATTTGCGGTGATGCAGCCCATTGCCGAGCGCGGCATCGTCGCCCTGGCCGCGACGGGGGTGGTGTTGAGCAACCTGATCTCGAACGTGCCTGCGGTGCTGCTCTTCCGGCCTTTTGTGCCGAGCTTTCCCGCGCCCACCGAGACCTGGTTGACCCTGGCGTTGGCGACCACCTTTGCGGGGAATCTCACGCTCCTGGGGTCGGTCGCCAACTTGATCGTGGCCGAGATCGCGGGGAGGCGGCATGTCTATCTCAATTTTGGCGAGTATTTGCGCGCCGGTGTGCCGATCACGCTGATCAGCCTGGCGTTGGGCGTGGCATGGCTGGCGTTGATTCTGTGACGTGAAGCAAAGGAAACACATTTCATGAAACTGAGTTGTCTGCCGGTCTCGCTCTACCCGGAGTTGAGCGCAGGCCGCTGGACGTTGGCGGATTGGTTTCGCTTTGCCGCCGAGTTGGGGCTGGACGGCGCAGATGTGAGCGTGGTTCACTTGGGCGGCACAGATGCCGCCAATCTGCGCACGGTGCGCGGCCAGGCGCAGGATGCAGGCGTGCAGATCGCGATGCTGGTCAGTTACGCCGACTTTACCCATCCCGACGCGGGCGAACGGGCGCGCCAGGTGGACGAGATCCGGCGTTACGTTGCCGCCGCGCATGACCTGGGCGCAGAATTCGTGCGCGTTACAGCGGGGCAGGCGCATCCGGGGCTGGCGCAGGATGCGGCGTTGGGCTGGGCTGTGGACGGGCTGACAGCCTGCCTGGACGACGCGGTGCAGGCGGGCATCACCCTGACCTATGAGAACCACACCAAAGGCTATGCCTGGACGTACAATGACTTCTCGCAGCCCGCTTCGGTTTTTTTGGAGATCGTGGCGCGTACCGAGGGCAGCGGGTTACGCGTCCTCTATGACACGGCCAATACGCTGGCGACGGGTGATGACCCGCTGGCCGTGTTGGAGACGGTCAAGCATCGCGTGGCGGCGATCCACACCAACGACATTGCCCGTGCGGGTTTCTTTGAGCCGGTGGTGTTGGGGGAAGGCGTTGCGCCGATTATCCCCATCTATCGCACGATGATCGAAACCGGCTTCGACGGCTGGGTGATCGTGGAGGAAGCCGGGAAGCAGGGCGAAGCAGGCTTTCGCAAGGCCATCCCCTATGCCGATTGGGCTTGGGGGCAGGCCGGGGGGAAGCCGCGTGCATCGCGCTAGCCGCTCAAATCGACGCGCCCAGTTGGACAGGCTTTGGCCCGCGGGTGCGCCACAACCATTCATCGTTATTCAAAACCAACGGCATCCAATGGAGGCACGGCATGGGGACATTTGAGGGGGCCTGGCCTGCGCTTGCTACGCCCTTTAGGCGTGACGACCAGGTGAATGTTGCGTCGCTGCGCGGGTTAGTAGAGTATCTGACCGGCAAGGGCATCGGCGGCTTGTATGTCTGCGGCAGCACAGGCGAAGGGGTCTATATGACTGCCGACGAGCGCAAGACGGTGGCCGAGACCGTGATCGACCAGGTTAACGGTCGCGTGCCGGTGATCGTGCATGTGGGGAGCATGGTTCTGCCCGATGCGGTGGCATTGGCGCGCCATGCCCAAGCGATCGGCGCAGACGGCATCGCCAGCATCATCCCGCCGCAGTACCACGACGCGCAAAGTATTGTGGACTATTTTGCCGCACTCAGCCAAGCCGCGCCGGACACGCCGCTGTTGAGCTATATCTTCGGCGGCCCCATGGATGCCACGGCGCTCATGCGAAAGTTGATGTGCATCCCTACCGTGACGGGCAGCAAGTACACCGGCCCCAACATGTATGAGTTGCGCCAGATCATCGAACTAGGCTGCGAACACCGCGGCGCTACCCCGTGGACGGTCTTTTCGGGGATGGATGAGGAGTGTTTCTTTGCCTCGCTCTTTGGC
>CAZYQJ010000192.1:1986-8556 GCA_964649925.1 uncultured Litorilinea sp. | reverse complement strand
GGTAGTAGCCGTTGTCGATAGCGAACGGCGCCCAACCAGCGTACCAGTCGGTCCAGATGTCGGGGTTGCCGTCACTGGCCGCCCAACTGTCAAACATGTTGAAATTGTTGCAGACATTGGGCGAGCTGTAAAGCGTCAGGCCAACGCCGATCCCGGTCATGGTCTGGCGAATGCCACGGCCCGGCTTCTCCTGCGTGCGGCCATCATCGGCGGCATCAGCCTCGATGGACGGGGCAGGCAGGTTGGGCGGGGTCAACAGCGCGCCGGCAATTTCACCCGGATCGAACACATCAGTATGCGGAATGACAGTCGGGTCCATGCGGGGACCGGTGATTGCGATCGGGGGCGGGTCTGCTGGGCCGGTATAGCCACTTGGGCCGTCTACGGGCTTGCGGTCTGCGGGCATGTCAGGGCCGCCTGCATAGGCCACAGCCGCCGGCATAAGCATCATGGCGGCCATGATCAGTGCGAAAATAATACGCACCTTCCTATTTCGAGTCATATCAAAGCTCCTTCTGTGACTCTGATGATGATGAAGATAGATGAACTTCTCCGATGACACAGTTCTATGGTCAACCGGTCCCTGGAATAGTCCAGCCCCGGACGAACCCGATCAGAAGATGCTTCGTGATAATTTCTTACTCTTCGACAAAGAACAACTCGACGTTGGTATCGAGCAGATATTGATCTAGCGTTTCATAGTCGCCAAAATAGGCACGCTCATACTGCTGGCCCTCATATTCGCCTGTGTACAGCCAGCGTTTGGTGTAGTTGAGCGAAACCAGTTCGCCGGTACGTACATCATGACAGGTACTGCCCGCATAGACCGTAGTCCACCCGCCACTTTCCTCAAGCTCAAATTCATGCGGCCCTGCACACCAGACCGCCACCTTGCGCCCATCTGCCAGCGTGTAGACGTTGGTGGCCGGGCCGGGCTGTACGCCAAGCCAATAGTTGTACAGGAAATTGTCTACATATTCGCCGCTACGTTCTTTGCCCGTGAAGCGGTCGACCTCAAACACCCAGTTGTCAGGCTCAAAGCAACTGTCCGCCCAGGTAACGTCATGTTCGACCTGGAGCCATTGCTCGTCGGTGGTGCCGTTGGCCGCGGCCTGAATAGTCGCGCTGCACTCCCGCACCTCGCACCGCTCTGACCCACAGGTCCAATCCACCTGCCAGGTGGCCTGGACGTCATCCGGCAGCAGCGGCGCGATCACGGGGATGGCGTCTGCATTGCCGTCCAAGTCGGCCACTGCGCTGGAGATCCAGGCCGGTTCGGTCGCTTCCCCCTCGGCGTCGGCAGGGCCGCGCACACAGCAGATCTGCCACCAATCCCCCTCTGGGCTTTGACCGGTGACGCTATAGGTGTCGCCGGGGTTGGCTTTCGCCACGATCGGCGCATCCAGGCTGGGGCCGCTGCGGATATTGGCGCGCGACCCTTCGGTCGAAATCACGGCGCTGACTTCAGCGGTGATCAGGGGTTCAGGCGTGGGCA
This sequence comes from uncultured Litorilinea sp., assembly GCA_964649925.1. Taxonomy (GTDB): domain Bacteria; phylum Chloroflexota; class Anaerolineae; order Caldilineales; family Caldilineaceae; genus QEUY01. The sequence continues at coordinate 7,061 of CAZYQJ010000192.1, read as the reverse complement.
GCGTATAGTCCGCAATACTTTCGAGCCGTTCATTCTGGACAGCGCCAGTCGCAACGGCCTCGCTTGTTTCAGCAGGGAGGGTCGCAACACACGCGCTCAACAACAAAACGCATGCAGCCATAGCCGCCAGGACCGTGAACGTCCGGCGCTTGGGCCACAGTGATTTGCTTACTTCTAGGCTCGACGGCTGCGCGTGATGCGCGGTTACTTCATAGGGTGATGATCGAAAACAATGATGCATAGAGAATTTGCCGAAGTCCGCATAAGCCCACCAGACCGGGATCAACTCCCGTATAAACTCTTCATGGACAAATGCGACAAATGATTAAGACTCGCTAAATAACGTCGGATAAGGCTGGAAACTTGTTCCTATGCGGTGGGTGATGGTTGTAGGCTGTTGTTGTTGGGCTGATTATAGCTTAGCCCGATACTGCGATCAAGTCGGTTGGCGTCTCCCTTGTCAGGATATCTCCCTTGGCAGGATGATGTGCAGTCCGAACCGTATGCGCTGTCTAGAGCAGTATCCATGTTCAGCACGCGTAGTATATGCTATCTCCCCCATCCGCGCAAGTGGCAACTGAGCACAGCGCGGCGATACGAAGATCAGCGGGCGCAGACAGCAAGGCGGTCCCACGCCGCAATCCTGGAGAAAGATACGGTTGTTGTTGGAGAACAGGATGGTTTCTACCGGTGTGCGCCCGGTATCAAGGGGCCATCAGCAGTGTTTCGAGCAAACCGAGGTCGTCGAGCGCTTCGCGCGCGTAGGTGCGGATTAGCGGGTTCGGGTCGTTGAGCAGCGGATAGAGCAGCGCGGCGGCGCGCCGGTCGCCCATCTTCCACAGCGCATAGGCGGCGCGCGTACGCGCCGCTTCAGGGCCGAGTTGCAGCACTTCGGCCAGCGCGGGCAGCGCAGATTCGCGGCATTGTGCCAGCGTGTCGGCGCTGGCCTGGCGCACCACGCCGTCGATATCAGCTAGCCGCACCGCCAAGGAAGCCAGGTATGGCTCTACCGCCGCCGGGTGTCGCTGGTATAGAACGCCCAGGGCCAAGGCCGCGGCCGCACGCACCCCGGCGTCCGGATCGTCGCAGGCCACAGCAATCGGCCCGGCTGCCGCTGGCGGGCCGTGCAGCGCCAGGGCACGCACCCCCCACCAGCGCATATCGACATCACTCGACGCCAACAGTTCCAACAGCGCGGGGCTGTCGGCAGGGCCGAGTTGAGCGACCAAGGCTTCGGCACGCTCGTCATCGGCGGCTTGCACCGCCTCCAGCCAGGCTTCGTAGGTGTCTGAGTAGATCATAAGCATCCATGGGAACGTACTACTGCGCGGGCTGAGTGTATACCAGCCGCGCCCAAACCCAAAGTCACTCCGCGGCGTCAAAGAACTGGAGCCAGTCAAAGCGCAACTGGGCCACATCGCTGCCCTGTGCGCCCCCGGCCAGCCCCACATGCCCCGGCGCATAGCGCGGAGAGGTGATTTCGTACAACAACATGCCGTTGGCATAAAAACGCAGCGCCGCGCCCGTGTCCTCCAGCGTCAGCATGTTGGCGGTTCCGGCCTTGTTAAGAAAGTCTGCGGGTGTCCACGGCTGCAGCGTAGTCGCTGTGTCGCCATCCTGCAACTGCACCCAATAGCGCCCCTCTCCATCCACGGCCAGCAGATAAAAGTGACGTTCGTCCTGATAGCGGGCAATCAACCCCGCATACCCGCCGGGCGACGCGGCATCCACGACGACACCGGTCTGTAACCGGTAATGGGTCACATCGTCCAATCCCAGCAGGCTCCAGGCCAGATGGTCGGGCCAAACCTGAAAGCGGTAGACCGATTCGGCGGGCAGCAGTTCGGTGCGCCACTCCTGGCGCTGCTCCCCCTGAAGCAGGGTCGAAGAGGCCGAGCTAAAATCCTCGGCCAGCCGCAGCGCATAGCCCTCACCTGCCAGCGGCGCGCCCGGTGCAGGCTGCCCCACCAGCTCCGGCGTGTCAAAGCGCGCCAGCCATCCGGTCGGCGTCCAGCCGGTCAGATTGGCGGCCACCAGCAGCGCGGTCACCAGCAGGACGACGATCAACAGCAGCGACAAGGCCAGGGGAGATACCGGCAGCGACGGGTAATCAGGCGGGCGCTGTGGCGCGGCCTTGGCGGTCGGGCGGCGCGGTGAAAGCCCGACTTCGAGCCGCTTGCGCGCTCGCGCATCCAGGTCTTCTTCGCTCGATACGCCTTGGGGGAAGTTGTTCGGTTCATTGGCTGTATGGGTTACCGGCATCGCATCCGAATCCTCTGTGCCGACGTTATGTCACCATCCACCGGGATTATAGCAGTTCTGAGAGGGGGCGGCAAAAATGCTTGAAATCCCCAAGGGCAGGTGGTTCCATCACTCAGTTATACGGTTGACGTATGCTAAAATGGTACGCACCTAACGCCGCGTTGACCACATTTCCCTGGGTGCTTATGCAAAACACCACGTATGATTCCGACTACCGATCCGGCGAAACCGGCCTTGCCCCCACCCGTCAGGACAAGCTGCTGGCATGGTCTGCTCACTTCATTACCGCCACAGGCGTCATCTGGGGTCTCTTCTCCCTCTTAGCCATTGCCCGCCAGCAGTGGGTCTGGGCGCTCGCATGGCTGGCCGTCGCGATCGCTGTCGATTCTTTTGACGGCTATTTGGCCCGCTGGGTACGCGTAAAAGCGATCTTGCCGGAATTCGACGGTGCGCTGCTCGACAACATCGTCGACTATCTCACCTATACCTTTATCCCGGCCTACTGGATCGCGGTGGGCGACCTCCTCCCCCCACAGGTGCGCGTCGCCGGGGCGGTGCTGATCCTGCTCGCCTCGGCCTACCAGTTTTGCCAGATCGATGCCAAGACCCAAGACCATTTTTTCAAAGGCTTTCCCTCCTATTGGAACATCATGGTCTTTTACCTGTTTGTTCTCAACCTCAACGGCTGGGCTAACGCCGCCATCGTCCTCCTGCTCGGCGTGCTGGTCTTTGTCCCCATCAAGTATATCTACCCCTCGCGCACGACCCTCTACCCGCGCTTGACGATGGTTCTGGCCGCAATCTGGGGGATCGCCAACCTGGTCATCCTAGTCACCCATCCTCACCATCCCCTTTGGCTGGTCGCCCTGTCGCTCGCCTTTGCCCTCTACTATGTGGGTCTAAGCATATGGGCCACGGTCGCCCGTCGCTGACCGTGCCAGCGGGAACGCCATGGCCCTCAGTTCGATCTATCGTCGATTGGTTAGCGCGATGCGCCGCCCGCCACCGAGGGGACGATCCAGACCTCATCGCCGTTCTGCAAGGGCGTGGATATCCCATCGAGCGTACGCACGTCATTGCCCCGCACAAAGATATTGACCCAGCGGCGCAGTTGGCCGCTGGGTTCCGTCAACCGTTCGCCCATGCCCGGATAGCGGACGTCAAGCAGGCTCACCACGTCGGCGACGGTCGCTGCGCAGATCGTTTCGCGCGCCTGTGCGCCGTACAGCCGCCGGATCTGGGCAGGGATCCGCACCGTTACCTGGGGCACAGTTGAAACCGCCATCACCCCACCACCTGCGCCGCATGTACCGCCAAGATCGGCGGCAGATGGTCGGCCAGCATTTCCCAGTGATCGCCCTCATCGCGGCTCATAAACAACTGGCCGGTTGTCGTTCCGACGTAGACGCCCGCCGGGTCGCATGCGTCAGTTGCCAATGCGTCGCGCAAGATCGTAAAATAGGCGGGCTGCGGCAGCCCATCGGTCAACCGCTCCCATGTCTCGCCGCGCGTGCGGCTGCGCCACACGGCCATCTGGGCATCCGGCACAACGCGCGCATCGTCACCGGCCAGGGGCACGACGTAGACTGTATCGGCGTCATACGGGTGTACGGCCATCGGGAAGCCAAAACGCGAGGGCAGCCCTTCCGAAATATCCTCCCACCAGCCGCCGCCATCGTCAGACCGGTAGACGCCGCAGTGGTTTTGCTGGTAGAGCCGGTCGGGCTGCGATGGGTTCAACACCATCTTGTGCACGCAATGTCCCGTTTCGACGTTGGGGTCGGGCATATAGTCAAGGCGAATGTTGCGGTTCATCGGCTGCCAGGTTGCGCCGCCGTCGTCGGTGCGGTAGACGCCCGCCGCCGAAATGCCCACATAGAGCCGGTCGGGGCGCATGGGGTCAGGGACAATCGTGTGCAAGATCAGCCCGCCGCCGCCGGGAAACCAATTGTCAGTCTCGGCCCGCTGCTGGAGTGAAGCCACTGGCGACCAGGTTTCGCCGCGGTCATCCGAGCGGAAGAGGCCCGCTGTACCTGTGCCCGACCAGACCTGGTTGGGCCGGTCGGGGTGGCCCGGCTGCACCTGCCACACCTCACGCACGCGCTGCTCTTGCGAGGCGTCGAAATCCAGCCCCTGGTTCAAGTGCCGCCAGGAGATGCCCCCGTCATCCGACCGCTGCACCAAAGCGCCAAAGACCGGGCTGTTGGTCGCCGCATAGAGGGCATTGTGGCGCGCGTCGTAGTTGACGGCATGAACCTGCCAGCCCAGATGCGCCTCAGTGCGATCCCACTTGCGCCGCGCCGGATCGCTACAAAACAAGAATGTGCCTTTGCGCGTCCCGATCATCACCAACACCGATCCGGGTGCGGGCGACTGCCAATGGCCGTTACTTTGCATGGTTCCGCCTCCTCTGATTGTGTGTTTTACACCTTTTCTGACACGGTTGTTTGGATCACAGACGATCTTGCCAGCGGCGAGCAGTCGGGGAGTTGTGCGGCGATAGTATCTGTGATAAGATGCAGACTAGCACATTTGTTCCAATGTTTCAACCACCAATTTGGGGGTCAACTTATGGCAAAGTCGACTTCTCTCGCGATCACCGCCGAGCAGATGCGCTGGTTTCGAGCGCGTCGATCCGGGCTGGTCAAACCCTTTTCCACACCGGTCGTCGCGGCGCGCGCCCTCATGGGTGTGCAGGCGCAGATTTTACCCGCCGCTGCCCTGGCGCTTTGGAACCGTACCGCCAACCTGACCTACGCACGTTTTGAAGACCTGCTCTACAAACGGCGCAGCCTGGTCAAATTGTGGGGCCA
>CAZYQJ010000192.1:0-1976 GCA_964649925.1 uncultured Litorilinea sp. | reverse complement strand
AGACTGGCCGCTGCTCCACAGCGCGCGCAGCGTCGAGCGTACCTGGTGGGAGCGGCAGGTGGAAAATGCCGCTAATCCACTACAGGACTACCACCATCTGGTGGAAGCCGTGACCGACCTGCTGTATCAACGCCCGACGATGGGACGCAGCGACCTGCGCGCCTCCGGGCTGGATTTGCCGGAAGAACTCTATAACGCGTGGGGGGGCATCTTTGCCGACCTGGTGCGGCTAGGCTATGCCTGCCATGCGGGGCGCGTCGGCAACGAGGGCCATTTCGCCCACCGCGAACGCTGGCTGCCCAATCTGGCCTGGAACCCGCCCCCGCCCGACGAAGCCAACCGCGAGATGGCGGCGCGCTACTTCTCCGCTTACGGCCCCTCGACGGTCAAGGACTTTTTGTATTGGCGCTTGATCAAACGCAGCAATGTGCAGGCCAGCCTGGATGCCCTAGCCCCGGACCTGGCGGATGTCGACGTGGAGGGCACAACCATGCATGTGCTGCGGTCGGACCTGGCAACGCTGCGCCGCCGCCCGCCTGAACCGGAAGCCTGGCCTGTGCGGCTGCTCTACCGCTTTGACCCCTATCTGCTGGCGCATCGCCAAAAAGCGTGGGTGGTGGACCCGGCGCACTACAACGCCGTCTGGCGGCCCGCCGGTCACATCGAAGGCATTGTCCTAGCCCACGGGCGCGGCGTCGGCACCTGGCGTTATGACCGCCAGGGCAAAGGGCTGGCGATCCAGGTGAACGCCTTTGCCCCGCTGCCAGGCTATGTGGCGGATCAGGTCCCCACCCTGGCCGAACAGGTGGCGGCCTTTTTCGGCCGACCCCTCGTCGATCTGCAGGTGCGGGTCAACGGCGATCCGTAAAACGTAGTCGCGCAGACGCCCCCTTACTTTCATCCCCGATAGTCAAACACCGAACCTGAAACGATAGATCCTTTTTTCACCGTTGCCAGCCTTCCCGCGCGCGGGTATAATGGATAGACCGTGCAGTTTGTTGTTTCGTATTGTGGGAGTGGGGAGTCAGGCATGCGCCTTTCTCTCTGAGGATGAATCGACTATGGCGGCCTATAATCAATCGCCATTTGACCCGAACGGTCACAATCTATCCACAGGGAATTCCGGCCAGGTACACCATCCACAGCCGCCCCCATCATCCTCGACGCACCTGGCCCCCCAAGAGAAACAGACACCGTCCAGCGGCGTCAACCCGCCGGATGATCCCGCGGAGATCGAAGCGGACGACCTGTTTGCGGGGATCTCTTATTCTGATGGTATCTATGGTCAAAAACCGGTGGATCAATTGAACGCGTCGATGCCGCTGGCGCGGTATGACGAGCGGCTACCGGCCCTCGCCGCGCACGAGATCGACGACCGCGTTGCGCCGGATGTCGACACGCAGCCGTTTCCTGATGCGCCCGAAGCGGACACAGGCGTTTCCGTCGTGCCCGCCCAGCCGAGCTTTGCCGACCTGCGTGCGGCGATTGCCCATTTGGCCCCGATTCCCGCCGCCAGTCAAGAGGGTGCGCTGGTCATTGACCCGACCACAGAGGAACTGCGCAGCCTGGACGTGTTGATGCACCGGCTGCCTGCCTCCTACGGCCCGCGCGAGCGCGAACGGCTGCTGCGCGCCTATGTCGTCGCCAGCTACGCCCATCGCGAGCAGCGCCGCGAAAGCGGCGAACCCTATATCCTCCACCCGCTGGCCGTCACCACGATTTTGGCCGACCTGCGTATGGACACCGACACGCTCTGCGCCGGTCTGCTGCATGACGTGGCCGAGGACACCGAGTTCGACCTGGTCTATCTCCAGGAGCAGTTCGGAGAAGACATCGCCAGCCTGGTGGATGGCGTCACCAAGTTGAAGCGCATCAACGAGTTGAGCAACGCCCAGCAGGGCATCGCCGATGCCAAGGCTGAATCGCTGCGCAAGATGTTCCTGGCGATGGTGGACGATGTGCGCGTGGTCATCATC
>CAZYQJ010000191.1:0-8561 GCA_964649925.1 uncultured Litorilinea sp. | reverse complement strand
TGATCGCCGCGATGCGTCCCCACTGGCGCAGCGTCCACAGGCCATAGCCGATCACAAGGTAGAGGATGCTGAAGATCATGCACACCATGGCGATGAGTCCCACAGCAAACATCCCGATAAACGCGCCAGGGTCTTCGGTGAGGCCCAGGACGCCCAGCAGCACGGTCGGAAAGGCCAGGATCACCGTGGCAAGCAAAAAGAGGATGGCGATCACAAAGTGATACCCGGCGATCAATTGAACGCCCGCATCGGAGCGCTCCGGTTCAGCGGGTGGGCTTGTCTGGGGTGGCATGGATTCGATGCTCATTGCTGTTTTCTTTCTATCCAAACGAATAATCCAGAATCGGGAGATTTAAGTGGCCCACCCTGCCGGGCAGGTCTCGCATCTAGAGATCTATACGCAGATAGACGTTCAAGGTCGCGACGCGCTACCTGACATCTGGCCGACAACTCGCTGCAAGAATATTGACGGGTTGTGGAACGGTGCGATTCGCACAAATTGTTGATCCGTGATACAACTGAACAGACGACGACGCAGAAGACGCTCGATGTGCATGGCCCAGGGCCGGGGAGGACTCCCGGCTTATCATATACTCTCAAAAAACATCCTCTCACCGAGTTGGATCGAATCTTTTGGAGGGATTCATGACCGAGATCATCAGTATCATGGGGCGTGAAGTACTCGACAGCCGCGGCAACCCGACGGTAGAAGTCGAGGTGCAGTTGGAGAGCGGCGCGATCGGGCGCGCCATTGTACCCAGTGGGGCGAGTACAGGGGCGCATGAAGCTGTAGAACTGCGCGACAACGACAAGCAACGCTATGGCGGCAAGGGTGTACTCCAGGCTGTTGACAACGTGAATACCGTCCTCGCCGAAGAACTGGTGGGGTACGACGCCCTAGATCAGGTCGCACTCGACGAATTGATGCGCGAGTTGGACGGCACACCCAACAAGGGCAAACTGGGGGCCAACGCCATTTTGGGCGTGAGCCTGGCCGTGGCCAAGGCTGCTGCCGAGGCGTTGGGGCTGCCGCTCTATCGCTACCTGGGCGGCGTGGCCGGACGCACGCTGCCCGTCCCCATGATGAACATCCTCAATGGCGGCAAGCACGCCGCGGGCAGCACCGATTTTCAGGAGTTTATGGTGATGCCGGTGGGTGCGCCGACCTTTTCCGAAGGGCTGCGCTGGGGGGTGGAGGTCTATCACAGCCTCAAGAAGGTACTCCATGACGACGGCTTCAGCACCAATGTGGGCGATGAAGGTGGGTTCGCCCCGGCGTTGGGCGGCAACGTCCGCGCGGTTGAGGTCATCCTGCGCGCCATCGAGCAGGCAGGGCTGCGTCCTGGCGAGGATGTCTTTATTGCACTCGACCCGGCCACCAGCGAGTTGTATGATGCCGAGAGCGGCACATACAAGTTGGAGATCGAGGGCAAGACCCTCTCCAGTGCCGAACTGGTGGACTTGTGGGCCGACTGGTGCAACCGCTTCCCCATCATCAGCATCGAAGACGGCATGGCCGAGGATGACTGGGAGGGCTGGCGTGCGCTCTATGCCAAGGTAGGCAGCCAGGTGCAGTTGGTGGGCGATGACCTGCTGGTCACCAATGTGGAGCGCATCGAGCGCGCCATTCAGGAAAAGGCGTGCAACGCGCTGCTCTGCAAGGTCAACCAGATCGGCACGCTCACTGAGAGCATTGCGGCCATTGACATGAGCCATCGCGCCGGGTGGGCTGCGGTAGTCAGCCACCGGTCAGGCGAGACCGAAGACACCACCGTGGCGGACCTGGTCGTGGCCTTCAACACCGGGCAGATCAAAACCGGCGCACCGGCGCGCAGCGACCGCGTGGCAAAGTACAACCAACTGTTGCGGATCGAGCAGGAGCTAGACGATATTGCCGTCTACGCCGGAAGAAAGGCGTTTCCGCATCTGCGGTAAGCACACATAGATTGAGCAGGTCAAATGGATACTGAGCGCGCATCACCCACCGTAATTGAGCCGGGCGAGAGCCGGGGCCGCGCCATGTTGAGTTGGGCCGGTAAACAGCCGCCTGAACCCGTGCCGGTGGTGGATGCGCGCCTGGTTGAGATCGTAGACCCGCGGCATGAACTGCCGTTGGCCCAGGCCGAGGCGCGGCCCGCGCTGGCCTCAGAGCCGGATTCATTCTTTGGCCAGGCCCTGCCCAATCTGCTCTACTACGGCGACAACCGCACGGTGCTGGCCCATCTGCTGGCGCATGGCTGGGCGGGCAAGGTCCGGTTGATCTACATTGACCCGCCCTTTGACAGCGGCGGCGACTGGGCGCGCAAGGTGCGGCTGCGCGATGGTCACAACCAACTGCTGGGTGAAACGCTGCAATACCGGGATAACTGGAGCGGGGACAGCTATCTCCAGTTTATCTATGAGCGGCTTTTTTTGCTGCGCGACCTGCTGGCCGAGGACGGCAGCATCTGGCTGCACTGTGACTACCGCCAGGTTCACCGGCTGCGACTGCTGCTGGAGGAGGTCTTTGGCGAGCAGAACTATCTCAACACGATTGCCTGGCGCAGCCAGGTGGCGCGCGGGGCCAAGGTCAACGCCTTCTTCTTCCCCTACAGTACCCAGTACATTGAAATCTTTGCCAAGAACCGCGATGCCCCAACGGTCTGGAACCCGCAGCGCAAACGCTTGGTCTTTACGCGCGCCCAGGCCGCAGCCAAGTTTATGGAGGATGAGCGCGGCTTTTTCCGCACGTCGGACCCTGGCACGTACAGCTTTGAAAAGCTGGTGGAGTTGCACGCTGCCGGGCGGCTCTACGCGCCCTACAGCGGCGAGGTCGTGATCGACGAGGCGGCGCGGCGCGTCTATTCGTCTAAGGGCGGCAACATCGGCGTCAAGTACTATCTGACGCGGCTGAGCAAGGATCGTTATGCCGTGGAGCGGGGGGTGGACAACCTGTGGGATGATATCCCTGGGCTGGGCACAACTCCGGGCGAGGATGTGGGGTATCCTACGCAAAAGACCGAGGCGTTGTTGCGCCGCGTGATCGCGGCGGCGACGCGGCCCGGCGACGTGGTCTTGGATTGTTTCCTGGGGTCAGGCACGACGGCTGTGGTGGCGCAGAAGATGGGCCGCCACTGGATCGGCTGTGACCTCAGCTTTGGCGCGATCCAAACGACGCGGCGGCGTTTGCAGCGTGTCATCCAGGACACGGGGCCGGGCTTTGCGCTCTATGTCATGGCCGATGTGGAGCCGCCGCCGGTGGATGGGGCGACGCTGGCCGTGACGGTGCAGCGTATGGCAGACGCGCCCGGTCAGGTCGAGATCGACATCCTGAACTATGCGGCGCATGAGGAAGAAGGCAGCACGCAGCGTCGCGTGCGCCCGCATCACGCCGCCGACTGGCGCGCCCTGGTCGACGCGGTAGACATTGACCCTGCCTATAACGGCACGATCTTTCATGCCACGGTGATGGATTGTCCGGTCAAGAAGCGGGATGCCGTGGTGGGGCGCTATCGTGTGGCCGCAGCGGAAGGGGCGACCGTGGCGGTACGCATCACGGACATCTTCGGCAACGAACATATCTATGTCAAGGACGTGTAAGGAACGTTGATTGTATGAATGGCATGACCGCGCCGGGCCGGGCGCACGCGCCGGTGTTGACTGTGTTGGAGGAAGACCGCCACGCCTGGTTTGCCGGGCGCACGCGCGCCATCCTCAAGTATCTGGACGCCGAATTGGGGCCGCAGCAGCCAGGGCAGCCGCGCCTGGTGCTGGACATTGGCAGCGGTGCAGGCAACATGGCGCATCATCTGGCCCATTACGGGCAGGTGATCGGGATCGACTATCACCCGCGACCGCTGCCGGTGGCGGCGCAGCGTGGGCTGACAGTCTGCCAGGGCGACGGTGACGCGCTGCCCTTCCCCGACAACCGCTTTGACCTGGTGGCGTTGTTCGATACGGTGGAGCATATCCCCGACGAGTTTGGTGTCTTTGAGGAGTGCCGCCGCGTTCTCAAACCGGGCGGCAAACTGATCGTGACCGTCCCGGCGTTTATGTGGCTGTGGAGCTATAACGACGAGATCAACGCGCACCAGCGGCGTTATACCGCGCCGGAGTTGCAGCAAAAGCTAGAGATCAGCGGGTTGCGCGTGCGGCGGCTGACCTATAACAATTTCTTTATCTTTCCGTTGGTGGCCGGGATGCGGCTGCTGCGCCCCTATCAGCCGGAGTTGGCCAGCCCGCATCTGAGCGGTGACGAATCCGCCTATCAGGTGGAGATGGAAGCGATCCCAGAGCCAGCCAACACGCTGCTGCACGGCGTGGGCTGGCTGGAAGCGGCGTTGGTGGCGCGCGTGTCGCTGCCATTTGGCGTGAGTGTACTATGTGTGGCGGAGAAACCCAATGAGTGAAGCAAGACCGACGAAGCTGGAATCCCTTGATGCGCTGGTGGAACAGATTCGCGCGGCCTGTATTCAGGCGGCGCTAGACGGCTATGAGGATGCGGCGGCAGATGGGCTGTGCGCGGAGGGGGCTTGGGAGTGTGCGGTGGATGCCATGCGCCGTGCCGACCTGGCTGCGCTGCTTCAAGCGGAAGACCAGACCTCCAGCCGGTGACCTTCGGGGTCGCGCAGATAAAAGACACGCGCGCCCCAGGCATGGTCCTTGAGCGCACCCACGGCGATGCCCGCGGCGTTGAGTGTCTGCCAGGCTGCGTCGGCATCGTCCACCTGGAGGGTGAGAGTGATGCCCGCTCCGCCGCTGCTTTTGATGGTGGCGCGGCGTTCGTCGGCAATGCTGATCCGTGCGCCGGGGGTCAACTCGAACTCGACAAACCAGTCCGATGCGTAGGTGATGGGCAGACGCAGCCGGTCGCGATAAAAGGCGACGGTGGCTTCCCATGCCCGGCAGTAGAGGATGGTATTAGCGGTTTTGGGGTGCAGTAGAGACATTAGGGTTTAACGATGTAGTGCGGTTTGCAAACCTCACGTTGCGCTCAGGACGTCAGGCTGCAAGCCTGACCTACATGGTCCGGCGTATTGTAGGTTGGGCAGGTTGCCCGATATGGGCAGCGCACGCACCATGATACCAAGTCCGGCGTAGATGGGCGAGTTTGACAAGGGGATAGGCGATGCGGCTGAAATGCTTGAGTTGTGAGGCGTTGGCGCGGATGGTCTACCTGTGCGCGGCGCAGTCGCCCCACCTGGTGGACGTGGAGATGTTCAAGTTGGGGCTGCATAACCGGCCCGGCGACCTGCGTGAACGGCTGCAAGCCGCGGTGGATGCCGTCCCTGCGGGGGAGTATGATGCGATTGTGCTGGGCTATGGTGTGTGCGGGCAGGCGACAGTCGGGCTGGCGGCGCGCCACACGCCGCTGGTGATCCCTCGCGCCCACGACTGTATCACGCTTTACCTGGGCGACCGCCAGCGTTTGAGGACGAACCCGGTACATACTGGTTTACGGTGGACTATATGGAGCGCGCCAAGCCGGGCGATGCGCTGGGCGCATCGGCGTTGAGTACGGACACCAGCGCGCAATATGAGGAATTTGTGCGCAAGTTCGGCCAGGACAACGCCGACTATTTGATGGAGGCAATGGGCGCATGGCAGAGCCACTATGCCCGCGCCGCCATGATTGATACCGGCGTGGGCGACAGCGCGGCCACCGCGGCCCATGCACAGGAGATCGCCGCGCGCCGCGGCTGGCGCTTTGAAAAGCTTGTTGGCGACCTGATATTGATCCGCAAACTGCTGCGCGGCGAGTGGGATGAGGATTTTCTGCGCGTGCCGCCTGGGGAATCCATCGGCATGAGCTATGATGCCAACATCGTGGAGTGCGCGGCGCACCAGAGAGTGAAATGATCTCCAGCGCCCACCCGCCTGACCTATCCGCCGAAACGATCCTGCTCACCGGTGTATCCGGCTATATTGGCGGCCGGTTGGCGATGCGCCTGGTGGAACAGGGTGCAACGGTGCGCGGGCTGGCCCGCAACCCCGCTCGCGCTGAAGATTTGGCCGCGGCAGGGGTGGAGGTGGTGCGCGGCGACGTGACCAACCCGGCCAGCCTGGCCGCGGCGATGGTGGGCTGCACGCTGGTCTATCACGCCGCGGCCTGGGTGGGGGAGCGGGGCAGCCGTGATGCGATCTGGGCCGTGAATGTGGAAGGCACGCGGCTGGCGGCGCAGGCCGCGCATGAGGCCGGGGTGCGCCGTTTTGTGCATCTGAGTTCGTGCGCGGTCTATGGGTCGCCCCAGAACGTCTTTGACATCGACGAGAGCTATCCGATCCGGATGCGGGGCAACCTGTACGCCGATTCCAAGGTGGCGGCGGAAGAAGCGGTCTGGGCAGCAGGCCGCGCGGGGCTGCCGGTGGTGGTAGCGCGGCCATCCCAGGTCTACGGACTGGGGTCGCCGCAGTTTACGCTGCGCCCGCTGGCCGCGATCCAGGCGGGTAAGTTGCGGCTGATTGACGGCGGCAAACATCTGTGCAAGCCGGTCTATATTGATAACCTGGTGGATGGGCTGCTGCTGTGCGCCACGCATGAGGCCGCGCTGGGTGAGGCATGGAACCTGACCGATGGCGTGCCGGTCCCCTGGCGTGATTTCTTTGGCGCGTACGCTGCGATGGTCGGCGTGAAATTGCGATCTACGCCTTATGTGGTTGCTTATAAGGCCGGACTGGGCAATGAGGTGGCGGCGGCGTTGCGCGGGCGCAAGCCAGGGTTGAGCCGTGCCACTGTGCAGGCGTTGCGCAGCCGCAACAGCTACAGCAACTGCAAGGCGCGCGAGCGGTTGGGGTGGACGCCCGCCGTAGACCTGGCAGAAGGGATGCGCCGTACCGAAGCCTGGCTGCGCAGCCAGGGCTATTTGCCGCCCGTATCAGAACGGTAGGGAATTGGATGGAATGCCGCGTAGGGTGTGGCGCGTGTTGTATTGCGCCATCGATCTCGTCGCCCATTCCGGGTATGCCGCACGGCAAACCGGCAGGGGTGCGCTGCGCGCAGTTGACGCCCGACAACCGCTGTGCGATCTTTGGCAAACCGGAGCGGCCCACGGTCTGTGTGCAACTGCGCCCTACGCCGGAGATGTGCGGCGACTCCGCTGAGGCCGCGCTGATCTACCTCACGGAACTAGAGGCCGCCACCGCGCCGGAAGGCAGGGAGTAGGGAGATGCGGCTGCGCCGCCACTTCGTGATATGGGAGTAGAGAATAGGGGGCAGATAGGCAGATGGGCAGTGGGGCAGAAATGCGTAGGCGCGGACTTCGCGCCGGTTACACGCGCACACTTTATGCGAAAGACACTGGCGCGCCATAAGTGCTTGCTCTGCCCCTACCTCCCTACTCCCTTCTGCCCATCTGCCTGCTGTATTTTACCCGCGGCGTACCGCCTGCTATACTAGAGTTCATGTCAATTCAGGTGCAACAGACGCCCAACCCCAATGCCCGAAAATTTGTGTTGGCGGATCACCGTTTTGCGGGGTCGCGCAATTTTGACTCGGTGCAGAGCGCAGCGGCAGACCCGGTCGCGGCGCGGCTGTTTGCGCTGCCAGGCGTCTATAATGTTTTGATGGCGCAGGATTTTATCACCGTCAACAAGCGGCCTGAGGTGGCATGGGATGAATTGGAAGCCGCAGTAATCGCTGTGCTGGTCGAGACGTTGGATTTATCTCCTTTGACCTCCGCACGCAACAAGCCAGACTCAAGTGGGTAACCGGAAAGGGGTAGCATGGCCGGAACGCCAAGCGTGCTGCCGGTGATGGTGGCGAGCGAAAACGGACGCGCGGGCATGACCGCGGCGATGGACTTGTTGCGACAAGGCGGCAGCGCTTTGGATGCCGTGGAACTCGCCTGCCGCATCACCGAGGCCGACCCGGAAGACCACAGCGTGGGCTATGGCGGGATTCCCAACGCCGCGGGTGAGGTCGAACTTGACGCCAGCATCATGGACGGGCGCACGCTGCAGACAGGGGCGGTGGCCGCGGTGATGGGCTACGGTCACCCGATTACCCTGGCGCGGCGTGTGATGGAACAACTGCCTCATGTGCTGTTGGTGGGGCGCGGCGCGGAGCGTTTTGCCGCCGAGTTGGGCTGTGAACCGGCGGATCAGCGCACCGACGCGGCACTGGCGCGCTGGCGCGAACGCTTCGCCGAACATGGCCTGACGCCGGGCGCAGCGGACGATTTGCGGGCGTTGGCGCGGCAGCTGGCCGTGCCCGTCACCTTGCGCGATCGCGGACCAGTTGCAGAGTCAGCGGCAAAGCGCGATGATACGCAGGGTACAGTCAACTTCCTGGCGCGCGACCAGATGGGGAATCTGGCTTCGGCGGTCAGCACCAGCGGTGTGGCGTGGAAATATCCGGGCCGCGTAGGGGACAGCCCGATTGTGGGGGCAGGCAACTATGCCGATAATCGTTATGGTGCGGCGGCCTGCACAGGCCGGGGCGAGTTGGCGATCCGGGTCAGCACGGCGCGTAGCCTGGTGCTCTACATGAAGATGGGGATGTCGCTGGAGGAAGCGGGGCTGGAGGCGTTGCGCGATCTGCTCTATTTACAGCCCACCCCAGGCCATTATATGAATATGGTCGC
>CAZYQJ010000190.1:0-8562 GCA_964649925.1 uncultured Litorilinea sp. | reverse complement strand
ACCTGGTTCAGGTCGCCTGCCGGGTCAGACAGCCACCCTTCCAGCGTGCCTTCGGGCAGCGATTGAAAGGCCGCATCGGTGGGCGCAAAGAGGGTATAGGGGCCGCTTCCCCGCAGTTGTTCCACCAGACCGGCGGCGCGCAGCGCGGCGACAAAGGTACTCAGGTCCTCCTGCGTTGCGGCCGTATCCACCACATCGACCCGTCCGGACTGGCGCAAAAAGCCCTGCGCCGCAGCGCGTTCGCTGCTAAAGGAGGCCGACACGACCGCACCATCCACCTGCGCCGGGGCATCCGCACCGGGGTATTCAAAGGTTCCTACTGCGCCCGCGTCTATGTGCAACATGGCGTGCAGCACCGGCGTAACCGCATCGGCGTTGGCCTCCACGACGACCCGGTCGTTTTCCCCCTCCTGAACCGGCGCATAGCCAATCACCGCGCCCGGCGCGCCGTCGGCGTCGGCATAGATCACGATCCAGCCGGGGCCGTCGCTGGTAACGCGCCCAACCGTCACCACCCCGTTCACAACCTCCTGATCGTCAACGCTTACAGCCGGTTCTCCCTGCGCTGCGGCGACAGCCGCAAATGAAGCCACCAATACAAGTGCACACATCAGGCTTACGAACGAACGTTGCTTCATGTCTCTCTCCCTCCTCAGCGTAGATCGCTGGAGACAACGATTGGGGCAACGAAGTCGTTACAGCGTTTACCAGCTAAAAAGTCACTCAAGGGCGTGGAAGGATCTCGGCCCGTGCTGCGCTAGACAAGATAGCAGATATGCGAATGATGCTCCGTAGGTGGTATCAGGATCAGATATCAATCATTGAGACAAACGGAAATAGATGCAGGGGACATCCAGGCTGCGTGTTCAAAACGTCTGTTGTCAGGGGGATTGTAGCACACAACCAGAGCAGACCAAAGCAGTCGTTAGGGGGTAGACAGCCGGATCGGTTCTGCCAGCGGGGTCAGATCTGCCGTGCGATACATGCCTGCCAGCAGGGTCGCGTCAGAGGGGATCGGTTCATTCAACGCCAGATGGTGTGTCACGACCAGCCGTTCGCCGGGTTTCCAGAGCGATGTCGGATAGAAGTCGCCGCCTGGCTGGAAATCATCCTGGGCCAGTTTGCTTTCATCGTCGCCCAGCAACTGCACGGTGGCCGTATAGTCGCCGTCCACGCTTTTGATGACTTGCCAATGGAGGCGAACCGTCACCGCGTCCGCTTCCGGATTCCAGTCATACCCAACCAGCCGCAGCGGCCCATGGGGCTGATCGACCGCAACCGCCGGGGCTGATTCATGGCGGCCCACGACCTGGATCAGCGGCGGCGCAGCAGACTCCAGCGCGTATTTCACCTCCAGCCCTGGCATCTCTTTGATCAGATAGACGGGCTGCGGCGCGCCGTCCGCCAGCGCAGTGTCCAGTGTCGCGCCGATGTCCGTAAAGCGCGCATCGGGCGCGATCAGCGGGAAGAGACCGGTCATACCCTGGCCGCGTTGTTCGACGGTCTGGAGGTAAAAGAGCGGCACGATCTCGTTGCGGTCATTGCTGACCAGGATGGCGTCCGCCGGGGGCTGCGCCGCCAGGATCGCTTCCCACTGGGTACGCGCGCCGACACTTTGCGACTGGTCAATCGCCGCGGCCACGGACGTGACGTCACGCAGCGCCCAGAGCAGGAGCAGCCCCGCGATCACGCGGCCCGCGATGACCAGCCCCCCCGGTGTTGGGGCCGCCGCGCCCGCATCAGGATGACCTTCGGACGCTGCCGCCGCTTCCTCGCGGGCTATCTCTTCTTGCGCTTTTTGACGGGCATCTTCCAGCGCGTTGACCGGCTGCCAACCTGTGCCCAGCCCCAGCAGCCCGAACCCTGCCCACAGCGCGCCCGCGGCATAGAGCGGGATGTAGTAGACCAGGATATCGCCGATGTTGTAGAAGAGGACAAACACCTGCTGGATCAGGGCGTGGCTCACGGTCAGCGCCAGCACCGGCCAAACGCGCTGCCGCACCAGCCAGCCGATCCCAAGCGCCATCATCACCAGCCCCACGATGTCAAAGTGATACCGCCACAGCCAGCCCGCCTGGGACACCTGGCCGAGCGCGCCGCCCAGGTCGCGAAAGCCGACCGAAATAGATTGGCCGGTGAGATAGTGGAGAAAGCCCGCCCAATTGTTTGTATAGAGGGTGAGCGTGCCGTCGCCCAGCCTTTGATGCAGCCAGGGCGAGGCATCCGGCCCGGCGCGCAGGGGGATGTAGAGATAGAGCAGCAGCGGAACCGCCAGCAGCGCCGCCGCAGCCACCCAGACACGCAGCGGCAGATCGCGCCAGCCCGCGCCGCTCATCGCCAGGTAGACCAGCAGGCCGGGCATCAACAACAGCGCCATGCCATGATGCGTTAGCGCCAGCCCGGTGAGCGCAGCCAGGATCAGCAGGGAACGGGCGTTCACCGGCATGGCCGGGAGGCCAGGTGCGCTAGGGGCCAGCCGCTGTGCGGCCAGCAGCACCCCCAACACCAACACCATATGCAGGGTGTAGACTTCGGCGATCAACGCCTGCGACCAGAAGGTCAGGTTGATGCCTAGCAGTACCGCGCTGTAGACACCCGCCAAGCGGCGCAGCGCCAGCGGCCCCGCACTCCAGTGCATCGACACCAGATAGGTCATGCCGACCGCTGCCGCGCCCAACACAGCCGACAGCCCGTTGATCGCCGCTGCCGGACGGATGCCCACCAGCGACAATGCCCGCTGCCACAGCCCGCCCACCATCAAGTACAGCGGATAGCCTGTCGGGTGCGCCACCCCCCAACGCCAAGCCGCAAATTGGAACTCACCTGCATCGCCCGGCAGCATGTCGGGGGCAAGCGTGCGTAGATAGAAGGCCAGCGCTACCGCTGCAAGCAGCAGCGCGATCTGACGGTCGTTTGGGTCGGTGACAGGCAATTTGCCGTGTTGGGTCATTTCTTTGATATGATGACTGAGTACAGAGTCTATCTCAATGAACACCGTGCGCACACGCGATGCACCGGTGATCTGGCTAGGTAATGATATACACCGACATACACCGCATGAAACGCGCCTGGTCTGGGTCGGCGTTGATGATTGTGCCGACCTACAACGAACGTGAAAACCTGCCTTCGCTTGTCCACCAACTGCGCAGCCTGCCGGGTGACCTGCATGTGCTGATTGTGGACGACAATTCCCCTGACGGAACCGGCGCACTGGCGGATGCGCTCGCCGCCAAAGATGCCGGGGTCGCCGTGCTGCACCGCAGCGGCAAACTGGGGCTAGGCACGGCTTATAAGGCCGGTTTTGCCTATGGCCTGGCACGTGATTACGCCTACCTCTGCACGATGGATGCCGACTTCAGCCATAACCCCGCCGACGTGCCCGCGCTGATCGAAAAGACGCAGTGCGGGTATGACATGGTGGTGGGCAGCCGCTATGTGCCAGGGGGCAGCGTGGTCGGCTGGCCGCGCCTGCGCAAACTGATCAGCTTTGTCGCCAACCGCGCGGCCTATCTGTTCCTGGGCATCGCCACGCGCGACTGCACCGCCGGGTTTCGCTGCTACCGTCGTACCGTGTTGGAGACGATCCCGCTCGACACGATCTTTAGCGGCGGGTACAGCTTTTTGATCGAGATGGCCTTTCTCTGCCAGGAGGCAGGCTTCCGCATCGGCGAAGTCCCCATTACCTTTGTCAACCGCACCCAGGGCAGCAGCAAGATCAGCAAGATCGAAATCTACAAGGCGATGTACACCCTGCTGCGCCTGCGTACGCGTGCCCTCCCCTGGGATTGGCTGGAAAGCGTCTACCGGAAGGGGCGGGCAGTGGGCAGTAGGGAGATAGGCAGTAGGGAGATAGGGAGATAGGGTTCAGAGTTTGTTGGGGATTGGAGGCTGGCCGGTCCTGCCTCTGCCCCCACCTGCCTACTGCCTACCTCCCCACTTCCACCCAATCCACGGCGGCGGCCAGCGGGCGGCGGTCGCGGATAAGGCTGATACTGAGAAAGGCTCTCTCCGGATCGACAACCTGCGCCCCGCTGCCCGGTGCGGCCCCTTGCACGCCGACGATGGCGAAATAGTGCCCTTGCAGGCTGTCTACCGTCACCTCTGCGCCTAGCCTGCGCAGCCCGTCCACCGCCGCGGGCGTCAGATGCGCCGTAGCATCCCCGTAACTGGCGACCAGTACAATGGTTCCCGTGGGGATTGCCGCCAGGTAATCCGCCAATGCCTCGCTCTCATAGACATTGGCCGCGGTGTCAAACCCTACCTTGTCCACCACTGCGCCGGTGGACGCGTCCAGCAGCGTCACATTGACCCCGCGCCGCCCAGCGGAAGCGTCGATCTGGTTGCCGTCGCCGTCAAATAGCGCCATAAAGCCCCCATCGGCAAAGGCCGTGAGATCGGCGTCGATGGGAAGCTGCACGCCAGTGCTGCCGATGCTGCGGTCGCCGCCCAGCACATCACGCGGCGCGGCCTGGTGCGCCCAGCGTAACTCCAGCCGGTTCAGCCCGTTGACCAAGATGTCCCCTGGCACGTCCCAGCGCACCTCCTGCCAATCATCGTCCAGGCGTTGTGATGTAAATACAACGTCATTGACCACCAGCGAGACGCTTTGATCTGGGCTGCCAGGGTAGGCGAAAGGGCGGGTGCGCACCGTCACCGGATAGCTGGCCGCGGGGTCGATCTGGCGCAGCGGGATGAACAGGCGGCTGGCCGCGCCCGTGGCCCAGGTCGCCGTCGTCTCATAGGGCATATCGGTTTCGGCAGCGTCCCAGCCTTCGCCGCGATAGGGGAAGGTGCCGGGTGCGCCCAGGTCCAGGCGAAAGGCATCGTCACCCGCAGGCTGCACCACGCGATAGGCCTCAATGCCCTCTCCTGTCCAGAACGGTTCCGGCTCCAGCGGCAGCGTCGTCTTGGCGAACGCCCAAACACGATCCCAGGTGTCAACATAGGGGTACCGTTCCGGGATGGGCGGCATGAGCAGCACATAGCCCACGTTGTAGAGATACATCAGGTCAGCCGCTTGCGTCTGTGCCTGTTCCACCAGCGCGGGGTCGGGGTCATCGCCAAACTGTACGTCGCGCAGCACTTGAAAGAGTGGGATGCGCCGGAAGTAGTCCAGCTTGAAATCCGGGGCGCGGCTGATATTGCCGCCCAACATCGGCTTGCCATGCACCGTCTGGTAGTACTGCAACAGCGTGCGCTCCACGCCAAAGACCTCGAAACTGGTGCGCCAGCCCAACGGCAAATGCATCACGCTGACCGGCTCCGGGTCGGCGGCGATCTGCGTGTAGACCTCCGGCACGCGCGCATCCGAGAGCGGCAGCGGCACAGCCAGATGTTCAAACACGACCAGCGCACACAGCCCTGCGGCCAGCCAGCCCTGCGCTCGCCGCCACAGGGGAGTCGGCACGGCTGCGTTGCGCCGCTGAAGGATCCAGGCCAGCGCATAGCCCGCCAGCACGGCTACGGCCAGCATCAGTAGCACGCTGTTGCGGTTGGGCGCGCGGTTGGCCTTGATGACCGGTAGATAGTGCAGCAGCGCATAGGGCAGCGGGAAGGAGGTCTCGATCCCGTCCAGGTCAAAGCGGTAGCGCCCGTTGATCTGCAAAAAGGGGCCGAGACAAAACAGGCCAAAGACGAGCGCGCTCCACACCCAGATGCGCAGCGGGCGACGGTAGCGGATGGCGGCCAGCAGGGCCAGCGCGATCGTCACCCAGCCCAGAAAGACCGTGTTGACGTCTCGAAAGCCGGTGACGCCTTGCTCCAGCGCGCGCAGTTGGACGCGGCGCAGTTCCGCCACCACGTCGCCGCCAAAGAGCGGATGCAGCACCGTGGGCGTCCAGAAGCCCAGCAGATCGACACTCAGCGGGATGGCCTCCCCCCAGCCCTGCAGCGAGAAATCGTCGGTGAGGAACTGGACGAGGATCGGCAGCAGCGCGGGCGACCAGACCACCACCGCGGTCACCACGGCCAGCCCCAAGGCAGTCATCAGCCCGGCCCAGGTCAGCACAGGCGCGCCGTTGTCGCCGCGGCGCATCTTTCGCGCCAACACGACCCCCAGCACAATGAGGGTAAAGATCGCCAGGAAGAGGGCGGTGATCATCTCGGCCAGCCCGTTGAGCGCCATAAACAGCCCGGCCCACATGGCAGCCTGCCGCCGCCGCACAGAGGAAAGCCCGCCATCCAGGCTGCGTAACAACGACAGCGCATAGAAGGGGATCCACTGCGTAGTCACCATGTCATAGTGGCCGAGCATGGCATAGATGGCGCGGTTGCTGCCAAAGGCAAAGACCAGCCCGGCCCCAAATGCCGCCAGCAGCGCCGCGTTCGGCGTGAGGGCGCGCCCCAACCCACCTGTCCAGCCGCGGCCTAAAAGGTAGCGCACCAGCAGGAACGTGCCATAGCCGCTGAGGGCTGTGCTGGTCAGCAGCGCGACGTTGCTGCCCAGGGGCAAGTTAGCGGCCAGCATCAACGGCTGCACCAACAGGGCGTGAAAATAGTTGTAGGTGTAGAGGATCAGGTCAATGCCGAGCGGATACCAGATCAACTCGCTGTGCAGCGGGCTGCTCAACTGATCCACCAGCGCATGTTTGAAGTACCAGACATTCCACAGAAAGGTGGATTCGTCAAAGGCCCACTGGGCAATGCCCGGCACATGCGTCATCAGCCGGGTCGCCAGCGGCCAACTCAGCGCCAATGCGAGTACGCTATAGAGGGTCAAAACCAGCGCGTGGCGGCGCAGCGATCGGTGCAGCATGGTTGTGAAGTCTATCACACACGCTGGAGAAACCCTGAAACGCGCTGGATGCGGTCACAGCCCGCAACCTGTGGTAGAATCGGCAAGCGGCAAACGGGGAGTAGGGACGTAGGCAGATAGGACAGAAGCAGAACCATATCCGCCACACGCTGCCCCTATCTCCCTCTCTGACTACTGGCTACTGATGACTGGCTACCCTTGTTCTTTGTGATAACCTTTTCAAATGCGTGTTTACCTTGACCAGATTGGCTGTCGCCTGAACTATAGCGAAATGGAAACGTTGGCCCAGCGGCTGCGCGCCGTGGGTCATCATGTAGTGGCTGCGCCCGAACAGGCACAGGTGGTGGTCTTTAACAGCTGCGCTGTGACGCATGAAGCGAGCAGGACCAGCCGCCAGCGCATCCGCGCCCTGCACCGCGCTAACACAGAGGCACGGCTGGCCGTCACCGGCTGCTGGGTCACGTTGGAACCCGATGCGGCGGCGGCGCTGCCCGGCGTGGCGTTGGTGGCGGACAACCAGCGCAAAGAGCTGATCCACCTGCTGTTGGAGCCGTGGAGCGCCGAACTGGACGACCCGGCAGACCTGGCGCGCATCCAGCCCGACGGCACACCCTTTGAGGACGCTGCTGTCCCGGATCGGCAGGGGCGCACGCGCGCCTTTATCAAGGTGTAGGATGGCTGCAACAACCGCTGCACCTTTTGCGTGGTGACGCTGGCGCGCGGTCACAGCCGCAGCCGCAGCCTGGCCGACATCGTGGGCGACGTGCAGGCACAGACCGCTGCGGGACTCCAAGAAGCGGTGCTGACCGGCGTCCATCTGGGCAGCTATGGGCGTGACCTGGAAGGCGCGGCGCGGACTGACCTCAAGCAGTTGGTGGCCGCGCTGCTGACCGATACCGACATTCCCCGGCTGCGGTTGAGCAGCCTCGAACCGTGGGAACTGGCCGACGGCTTTTTTGACCTGTGGCAGCAGTGGCCCGATCGGCTCTGCCCGCACCTGCACCTGCCCTTGCAGGCAGGAACCAACGCGCAACTGCGGCGTATGGCGCGGCGCTGTACGGTGGAAAGCTTCCGCCAGTTGGTGACCGAGGCGCGCTCCGCCATCCCCGACCTGGTGGTGACGACCGACTTGATCGTGGGGTTCCCCGGCGAGAGCGAGGCGGATTTTGACGCTGGGGCGGCTTTTGTGGAGGAGATGGGGTTTGCCCATGCCCATATCTTCCCCTTCAGCCCGCGCGCCGGGACAGCGGCGGCCTCGTTTGGCGGGCAAGTGCCCACGGCTGTCAAGAAGGCGCGGGCGCGGCGGCTGGCCGAGATTGTGGAGCGCACAGGCCGCGCCGTCCGCCAGCAGTACGTGGGCGACTGCCGCCATGTGCTATGGGAGCAGGTGCGCGGCGATGATCTTCCTACTGGCGCGGATGGGCAGCCTGTGCAGGTGTGGATGGGCTTCACCGACAACTATCTGCGTGTGGCGGTCGAAGCGCCCGTCGATGCGATGCTGCACAACACCATCACCCCTGTGCGGCTGGACGCGCTGCATGGCGATACCCTGCTTGGCACGCTGGTCAACGGCGGAGTCACCGCAGCGGTCACAAAGCACCGTGGAGGATCCTGACCCTTGGACGGGTATGTTTCCGGCGCAGATTATGACGCGCAGTTTGCCGCGCGCTATGAGGCGGATATCCGCTACTTGACCGCATTGGCAAAGCGAACCGGCGGCCCCATTTTGGATGTCTGCTGCGGCACGGGCATTGTCACGATCCCGCTGGCGGAACTCGGCTTTGAGACCGTGGGCATTGACATCAGCG
>CAZYQJ010000189.1:0-8596 GCA_964649925.1 uncultured Litorilinea sp. | reverse complement strand
TGGGTCGCCAAACTCCGGCCCCTGGGCTATACGCCGCTGCTGCGGCGTGACGGCGAGGAAGACCCGCAGCGCGTGGTGCTGCATGTGATGGCAGGCGTTCCGCCCAAGGCGCGCCCGCGGGTCTGGGTGAACGTCGTCCTCTTCTTGCTGACGGTGGTCAGCACGCTCTTTGCCGGATCGCTCTATGCGCCCCTGGCAGCCAACGTCAATACCCTATGGGACTTGCTGCGGCCAGAGAACTTGATCCAGGGCTGGCCCTTTTCGGCCACGCTGCTGTCGATCCTGGCGGCGCATGAATTCGGCCATTACTTTATGGCGCGCTATCACCGCGTGGCCGTGACGCTGCCCTACTTCATTCCCATGCCGCTTGGCTTTGGCACGCTCGGCGCGTTTATCCAACTCAAGGAGCCGATCCTCGACCGGCGCAAGCTCTTTGACATCGGCATCGCCGGGCCGCTGGCCGGGCTGGTGATCGCCATCCCGCTGCTCTTTATCGGCCTTGCCACCAGCCCCGTTGACGTGCCCCCACCAGGCACGCTCATCCAGCGCGAGGGCAACAGCCTGCTCTATTTCGCCGCCAAACTGGCTGTCTTTGGCAAGGTGCTGCCCAACCCCATCACCGGTGAAGATGTGCTGATGAACCAGGTCACCTTTGCCGCCTGGATCGGTCTGCTGGTCACCGCGCTCAACCTGCTGCCTGTGGGGCAGTTGGACGGGGGACATGCCGTCTACGCCCTCTTTGGCCGCGCCTCCCGCTACATCAACATGACAACCCTGGCGATCATGGCGCTGCTGGCCGTCGCCGGGCTGGAGCCGCTGCAAGCGTTGTTTCCCGCCCTGGTGCATATCGGCTTTCCCGGCTGGTTTGTCTGGCTGGGGCTGATCGTCTTTGTGCTGGGGCCGTACCATCCGCCCGCGCTGGACGACATCACCGAACTGGACACCAACCGCCGCCTCCTGGGCTATCTGGTGATCGTGATCTTTATTGTAACGTTTGTGCCGGTTCCGTGGCGCGTCATGATTGTCTAGGGCCAACATGCCCGCGCTGCCACCGGCAACCCATTCCTTGCCAGAGAGATCTCTACCTATGCCAACCACTGCCACGTCTACCCCTCCCACCATGCAAAAGGTGATCCTGCAACTGCATCGCTACTGGGCGGCGCGCGGCTGCCTGATCGCACAACCCTACAGCGAAAAGGTCGGCGCAGGGACCATGAACCCCGCAACCGTCCTGCGCGTGTTGGGGCCAGAACCCTGGAACGTCGCCTACGTCGAGCCGTCCTTCCGCGCCGACGATGGCCGCTACGCCGAAAACCCCAACCGCATGCAGATGCACAACCAGTATCAGGTCATCCTCAAGCCGGACCCCGGCAACCCCCAGGAGCTTTACCTGGGCAGCCTGGCCGCCATCGGGCTGGACCCCACCAAACACGACATCCGCTTTGTCGAAGACAACTGGGAATCCCCGGCGCTCGGCGCATGGGGCTTGGGCTGGGAAGTGTGGCTCGACGGGCAGGAGATCACCCAATACACCTATTTCCAGCAGGCGGGCGGCATTGCACTCGACCCCGTGAGCGTGGAGATCACCTACGGCCTTGACCGCATCGTCATGTATCTGCAAAACAAACGGCAGGTCTGGGATATTCAGGTAGACGACAACCACCTGTACAGCGAAATCTACCGCACGCCGGAGATCGAGTACTGCACCTACAACTTTGAACTGGCGGATGTCGAGCGGCTCAAAACGCTCTTTGACATCTACCAGGCTGAAGCCGAAGCCTGCATCCAGCGGGGGCTGGTCGTCCCCGCGCATGACTATGTGCTGCGCCAGAGCCACACCTTTAACCTGCTCGACGCGCGCGGGGCCATCGGCGTCACCGAACGCGCCAAGTTCTTTGCCGCCATGCGCAACCAGGCGCGCGCCATTTCCGAGTTGTACATCCAACAGCGCGAGCGTGAGGAGTTCCCCTGGCTGGCGAACGGCGAGAAGACGGCGACGGCCCCTGTCACCAGTGCCACGGTGGAAGCGGCCCTGCCCACGGTGGACAGCCCCCAAGACTTTGTGCTGGAACTTGGCTCCGAAGAACTGCCCGCGCAAGATGTGGTGGATGGCATCGCCCAGATCGAAGAAAAGCTGCGCGGGCTGCTGGAAACCTACCGGCTGAGCTACACCGATCTGCACGTCACAGGCACACCGCGCAGGCTGGTCGCCATCGTCAAAGACCTGGCCCCCCGGCAGAGCGATGAGACCATTGAAAAGCGAGGGCCCGCCGCGGATCGCGCCTTTGACAGCCTGGGCGCGCCGACCAAGGCCGCAGAAGGGTTCGCTCGCGGCCAGGGGGTAAGGGTCAATGACCTGGTTACGCGCGAGGGCTATGTCTATGCCGTCAAGCAGGTGAAGGGCGAAGCTACGCTGGCCGTCCTGCCTGCGCTGTGTACGGCGCTGCTCGACAGCCTGCGCTGGGCCAAAGCCATTCGCTGGAACGCCAGCGGCGCTACCTATCCACGCCCGCTGCGCTGGATCGTGGCGCTCTACGGCAAGCACCGCGTCCCCCTCACCTGGGCCGGGGTTACCGCCGACAACGTCAGTCGCGGCCCGCGCTTTGCCGATGCCGCGGCGCGGCTGGAGCCGGGCGAATATACCACCTTTGTCGTCCCCCAGGCCAGCGACTACGCCAGCGCAGTGGCGGCACAGGGGGTCGTGCTGGATCGCCAGAAACGCCGCGACCAGGTGCGCCGCGCGGTGGAGGCCGCCGCCGCGCAAGTCGACGGCACAACGCCGACCGATGACGATCTGCTCGACGAGGTGACCGACCTGGTCGAAGCGCCGCAAGCCCTCCTCGGCCACTTTGATGACGAGTTCCTCACTCTGCCGGAGCCGGTGTTGATCGGCGTGATGAAAAAGCACCAGCGCTATTTCCCAGTGCTGCGCGATGGCAAACTCCTGCCCTACTTTGTCACCGTTGCCAATGCAGTAGACCTGGCGCATCCGGAGGTGGTGGTCGCCGGGAATGAAGGCGTCATCCGCGCCCGCTATGCCGATGCGGCGTTCTTCTACCGCAATGACACGGCGCACAGCCTGGAGAGCTTTTTGCCCCGGCTGGGCACACTCACGTTTCACGCCAGGTTAGGCTCGATGCTCGAAAAGAGCGAACGGCTCAAGCGGCTGACGCCCACCATCGGCAAACTGCTGCACGCCGGTTCCGGCGACCTGGCTGTAGCTGAGCGCGCCGCCACGCTCGCCAAGGCCGACCTGGTGACGTCGATGGTGGTGGAGATGACCAGCCTGCAGGGGATCATGGGCGAAATCTACGCCCGGCAGAGCGGTGAAAGCCCCGAAGCGGCCCAGGCCATTCGCGAACACTATCTGCCCCGCTATGCAGGCGATGACAGCCCGGTCACCATGCCCGGCCTGATCCTCAGCCTGGCTGACAAGCTGGACAGCCTGGCCGGTCTCTTTGCCGTGGGCGCGATCCCCACGGGCAGCGCCGACCCGTACGGGCTGCGCCGTGCCGCGCTGGGGGTGGTCAACAACCTGCTGGCCGCCCAGGTGGATTTCGACGTGCGCGAGGGGCTGGCGGCAGCCGCGGCCCTGCAGCCGGTGGAAGTCCCTGATGAGGTTGTCACTGAAACCGCGGCCTTTGTCCAACGCCGACTGCAAGGCGTTTTGCTCGAATCGGGCTTTGCCCATGACGTGGTCGATGCGGTCTTGGCCGTGCGCGGGAACAACCCGTTTGCGGCGCAGCGCGCCGTCCGCGCACTCACGGAGATGGTCGCCAGAGAGGACTGGACGCAGGTCTTTGTGGCCTATGCCCGCTGCGCCCGCATCACGCGCGACCTGGAGGAATTGCTGCCGCTCGCGCCCGAACGCTATCAAGAGCCGGTGGAACACGACCTGCACACCGCCTATACCGCGGCCGCGGCCGCGCTGGACGCAGCCGATGAGCCTGCCTATGCGCTCGGCGACGAGTTAGCCAAGCTGGCCGCGACCATCAACGCCTATTTTGACAAGGTGCTGGTCAACGCCGAAGACCTTGACCTGCGCCATGCCCGGTTGGCGTTGGTGCAGCGTGTGGCTGCGCTGCCGGATCAGGTGGCCGACTTGAGCCGCCTACAAGGGTTCTAGGATGTTCTTTGTGGATGTTCTAACCGCGGCGCGGTTGGAACTGGCGCAGGCCTGGCGCGCTACCTACTATGTGCGCGCCCAACTGGAGCAGCAGCCCGACCCCCAGGGCGACACGCTCACCATTGGCGGCGCACAGGTGATCTACGGCGGGGCCGATGTGCCGGTCAACCGCGCCATCGGCGTGGGTATGGTCGAACCGGCCAGCCTGCCTACGATCCAGGCGATTGAGGAGTTTTACGCTGTGCGCGGCGCGCCGGTGCGGATTGACCTCTGCCCCCTGGCCGACGGTGCGCTCGTCAAACTGCTGGCCGACCGCGGCTATCAACTCGAACGCTTCTATACTGTGCTGGCGGTACGGCTGCCCGTGGCGCACGCCGAGCCGCCGGGAGACCCGATTCTCGTCACCCAGGCCACACCCTCCGAAGCGTCGCGCTGGTTAACCGTCGTCGGCCAGGGCTTTGACGAGCAAGAACAGCCCAGCCCCAGCATGTTGCGCATCTTGCGCCCCAACTTTTACGCCACCAACGCCTATGCCTTTTTCGCCTGGATTGACGACGAACCCGCGGGCGGGGGCGGTATGTATGTGCATGGGGGTGTGGCCGAGTTCGGCGGCGCAAGTACGCGCGTCGCCTATCGCAAACGCGGGGTGCAGGCTGCGCTGCTCCGCCATCGTCTGGACGCGGCCTACACCCTGGGCTGTGACCTGGCGATGGTCATGACCACGCCCGGCACGGTCTCCCAGCGCAATGTACAGCGCGCTGGTTTTGACGTTGCCTACACCAAAGCCACGATGGTGCGCCCGCGCAACAGCCAGGCGTAACCGATCCACACCCGCCGCGGCTACCATCCCAACGCCAACGCTTCGGCGACCGCGGCTTGGGCTTCATGGGTCTGCCCGCGCTCATCCACCACCACAGCCCCTTCCACATTTATAATATAGTCGGCTGGCTCGCCCATCTGGTTATAGACCACCACCACATAGGGCACGCTCTCGGCCACGCGCAGCGTGGTGCGCATCACCGTTGCCCCTGCCAGCGACATCACCGGCGATCCGACAGCCAGGTTCAACTCCTCGATCAGCCCGCCCTGATCCAGATGGCGCGCCCCTTCCTGGGTGAGCACCCAGATATTGAGCTTACCGCTGTGGGCGGCATCGTGGGCCACGTAGTGCAGTGTCAGGCTCACTTCACCGCTGCCCCCGTCGGGCATCAAGCGCAGGTAGTGACGGTCGCTGTGTGGGGCAAGGACACCCGTCAGACGCCGCGCCGGGACAGCGCGCACCTGTGTGACCTGCTCCGGGGCTGCGTCCGCCGGTTTCACGACATGCACCGGCTTTGCGCTCTCCATCACGTCCACCGCGGCAGGGGAAGCCGTACCGGATGTATCCACCATCACCGACGACTGGCTTTGGCCTGCGTCATCGCGCAGCATCCCGCCCTGTACCTGGAGCGAGTAGCGCACCGGCTGAGACGCGCTGCTGGTGACGATCACGGTAAACCCAGTTGTCTGCACGCCGGGAACCAATGCGCTGCGCCGGTTGCCTTCAGGGTCAAAGAGCAGCGGCGTCCCCACCGCCACGGCCACATCCTCTGGATGCGCCCCGGCCAGAAAGCGCGCCACCCCGTCTTCGGAGAGCACGACGAAGTTCACATCCTCCTGCGCGGCCAGGTCTGCGGCCTCGAAGTGCAGCGTCACGGCGACCGCCTGCCCCGGCTGGATCGTCTCCAGCCCAAAGAAGTGGCGATCCGAAGCATCTGCCAGCACAGCGCTCACCTCTGTGGCGCGCACGCTCTGGTTTTGAGCATAGACAGGCTTGCCCCAGGCCAGCAAGATAGCGAGAAACAGCAGCGTCCACACAGCTTGACGGCGCATACGGCCCCATCCACGCATGTCACCCGTCAGCACATCACCCGTCAACATATCCCCAGTCAATCTGATCGTCATCATGCTCGGCGGGCTTCAGCGAAGCCCCTACTTTCTAGATGTCCTCGAATGGATGGCTAAATCCGACACGCCGGGGGCGTTTTCCATGCCGCACCGCGTTAAAAGGGTTTGTCATTCCCACCGGCGTCGCGTACAATGAAGTAGCACACATCGACGTCGCGTCGTTCTTAGACCATGCTGGTATATCTCCTAATGGTAGCTCGGATTGCAGTAGACCAATCTGCGGATTGGCAAGTTTGGCCGGTTTCCATGCTCCCCAAGATTCGGATCTCTACCTTTGGCACGCTTCAAGTCTTGCGTGGCGATCACGCGGTCGCCGAAGGGGACTGGCATACACGTCAAGCACGGCAGTTACTCAAGATCCTCTTGACTGAACGCCCGCGCCCTGTTTCGTCTGATCGTCTGATCGAGATCCTGTGGCCGAACAGCACGCCAGGCGCAGCAGCCACTACCTTGCGCAGTGCTATCAATGCGCTGCGAAACGTGTTAGAGCCGGAACGCCCCAACCGTGCCCCTTCGCGCTATATTTTGACTCAAGCCCCAGGCTACGCCTTTCATTTACATCCGGACATATGGTTAGACGTAGAAGTCTTCGAAAAGGAACTCGAATCTGCGCGCCACGCCGAAACTACGGATCAGCAATACCGTCATCTGAAGACCGCCGTCGACC
Organism: uncultured Litorilinea sp.; assembly: GCA_964649925.1. Taxonomy (GTDB): domain Bacteria; phylum Chloroflexota; class Anaerolineae; order Caldilineales; family Caldilineaceae; genus QEUY01. The sequence continues at coordinate 1,856 of CAZYQJ010000189.1, read as the reverse complement.
TCTACCAAGATGACTATCTGATCTGCGACCCTTACGCCGACTGGGTGCAGAATGAACGCGAACGGCTGCAGGAACTCTATTTCAACGCCCTGCTGCAACTGGCCGAGTTGCAGGCGCAGAGCGGCCATTTCGTGGCGGCGATTGCCGCCTGCCGCCAGATTCTGGCGCGCGACGAAGTGCGCGAAAACGCCTACCAGGCCTTGATGCGCTACCAGGCGGAATCGGGCGATAGCGCCGCCGCGCTCCTCACCTATGAACGCTGCCGCAACGTGTTGTCAGAGGAGTTGGGCGCAGACCCCAGCCCGCTGACCCAACAGCTACACCAGCGCATCCTCAACGGCGAGATCGAGATGCCCGCCGAACCCGCGGGCCGTCCCCATCGCGCTGCGCCCGCCGAATCGGCAGGCCGCGGCCATCCCATCGGCGATCCGGAAGCCATCCCGCAGCGCACGCTCCTGCCCGTGGTCGATACCCATTTCCTCGAAATCTTTGTGGGGCGCGAGGCCGAGGTCGCCCTGGCCGAAGATCGGTTGACCCAGGCACTACACGGGCACGGGGATGTAGTGGTCTTTGCCGGGGAAGCAGGCGTCGGCAAGACGCGGCTGGCCTACCCAATCTTGCAGCAGGCCACCACAGCCAACGCCACCGTCTTGTGCGTCACCTGCCAGCCATTGGAGCAGCAACTTCCCTTTGCGCCGCTGGCCGATGTCCTGGGCCGCTATCTGCACAGCCTGCCGGATCACGCGCTGCACAAGTTGCCCACAGCCAGCCTGACCCAACTCGCCCAGATCATTCCCAGCCTGCAAGACCGGCTGCCCAACCTGGCCGCCTCAGCCTGGGATGGCGCGATCGGCGCGGATGAAAACCGCCAGCGGCTGATCGACGGCATCGTCACCTTTTTGACATCGCTGGCGCGCCTGCGCCCGATGGTGATCTTTGTGGATGACCTGCACTGGGCCGACCATGACACGCTCGCCGTGTTGGGCCGCCTGATCCAGCGCGTGGCCGATGCGCCGTTGCTGGTCATGCTCGCCTATCGCACCGACGACCTGGCCGAAAACGAAGACCTCAGTATGCTGCTGCACGCCCTCAATCGCCGCCAGGAACAGGCGATCATCCAGGTCGACCGGCTGCGCGTCCAACATGTGCGCCACATCGTCCAACTGCTCCTGCAGCCCTACCAACCGCGCGCCGGGGTCGAACTGGCCGATGCCCTCTATGCCGCCACTCAGGGGAATCCGCTCTTTGTCACCGAAGCCGTGCGCGACCTCTTGGAACGCCAGTCAGAGCACCAGACGCTGCCCCTGGACGGGGGAGGGTCGGCAGACCACTTCCTCTTTCAGCAAGCCTTGCGCCGTAACCGCCGCGTCCAGGAAGTCATCCTAGAGCGCATCGAACGGCTGCCGCTGCCTGCACAGGAATTGCTGCAACTGGCCGCGGTGCTGGGCCGCGACTTTAGCCTGGACTTGCTCGAAGCGACCGCAGCCACCGACCCGGTCGACAGCCTGGAAGTGCTGCTGCAGCGCAAATTCCTGGTGGAGCGTCCCGACGAACGGATCGACTTTAGCCACCAGATCGTGCGCCAGGTCGCCTATGACAGCATCAACACGCTGCAGCGCCGCCGCCTTCACCTCCGCATCGCCCAGGCGCTGGAGAGCCTGCACCGCGCTGAAGACAACCCGCGCGAAACAGCCTTTCACTACAGCCAGGCGGGGCGCAGCGCGCAACAGCCCTTTGCCTACTACAGCATCCTGGCCGGAGAACGGCTGCTGCGCCGATTGGGCTTTCGCCAGGCCGTGGTTCACTTTGACGACGCCCTAGCCATCCTGGAGGCACTGCCCGACAGCCCGTCAGAG
>CAZYQJ010000188.1:0-8605 GCA_964649925.1 uncultured Litorilinea sp. | reverse complement strand
AATTGTCGCACGACCTGCGACAGCGTCCCTGCAGGGATCTTGGACGCTCAACCAGCGCAGGCGACGCGTGCGGTCAGATGGGCAGAGTTCTCGCTCATGGTTCCGTTTTACACTACAACAAAAGACGGCAGCAAAAAGGTCAGGTTACAGTTGGCTATTTGTCGCGTGACATCCGCGTTACATGAGCTATGATTGTAGCGCCCCCGGTATCAATGTCCAAGTCTGTACACCTACGTCTGGCCATTTATCGAGGGGCAGACGTTCTTTTTTGTCTTATATTCGGCATAGGAGGGAAAGGATTAAGTAGTGGAAGGAGAACAGAAAGTTGGCAGGCGATACAGCGGTGACGACGAACTACCTGCCGTAGTGATCACCGGGGTTTCTTCCGGGATCGGTTACGCTACAGCCCAGGAACTGGTCACCTATGGGTATCAGGTGTTTGGCAGCGTGCGTAACGCTGAGGACGCCGAACGGGTGCGCGCCGATCTGGGCCTCGCCTTTCACCCGTTGATCCTTGATGTGACGGATGCGGAGAGCCTCCAGGCCGCTGTGCAGGAGGTGACCGAGTACATGGAAGGCGACCACCTGGTCGGCCTGATCAACAACGCCGGAATCGCCGTGGCCGGGCCGCTGATGCATATTGATCTGGACGACCTGCGCTATCAACTGGAGGTGAACGTGGTGGGGATGGTGGCCGCGACGCAGGCATTTCTGCCGCTGCTGGGGGCGCGCCCCAATCCACCCGAACCGCCGGGCCGGATTATCAACCTCAGTTCGGTCAGCGGCCACACAGCCTATCCCTTTTTAGCGCCCTATGCCGCTTCCAAATATGCGGTGGAGGCGTTATCGGATGGGTTGCGCCGCGAGTTGATGCTCTACGGCATTGACGTGATCGTGATGGTCTTGGGCGCTGTGCAAACCCCACTGTGGGATCGGCCTGAACACCAGGCGCTCCTGGATCGCTTTGCCGCCACCGACTATGCGGAGAGCGCGGCCAAGATGTATGAGATGGCAACCCGTTCGGGCCGCGAAGGGATGCCGGTCGAGAAGGTGGCGCTCGCCATCCGTCTCGCATTGGAAACTTCTACTCCGAAAGCGCGCTATGTGCTGGCGAATAATTGGTGGCTGGGCTGGTTGCTGCCACGGCGGCTGCCAACTCGCTTGATGGATTGGGCCATTGCCAAGCAGTTGGGGCTGACGCGCAAATCAGATTCGACGGAAGACGCCCCTGTCGAAAGCTAAGAATTTTCTCATATTCCTCTCATTGGTTCTTAAAAAGTACCAGTCACACTTGCGGCGTCGCCTCCCCGGTTCACTGCCAGGCCGGAGCCTGGCACGACAGTGGAGCGCGACAGGGTGGGACGGTGTTGTCTCCTGCCTTTTTTCTGACCATTTCCATATTCAATAACCTGTAGCAGCAATGAGAGGACATGGATCAATGCGACGACGGAATTGGGCGGTGGTTGTGATGCTGATGGGGCTGGCTGTGCTGCTGGCTGCGTGCAGCGGTTCACCGGCGGCTGTATCTGCTGAACTGGCAGCCGAACCCGCGGCGGCGCTGCCCACGCAGGCCGCTGAAGCGCCGGAGGCCAGTGCAAACGCCGAATCCAATGCGGATGCCCAACAGCCTGCCATCACAGCGACCGGCGAGGCGCGTACCTTTGTGATCGCCCCCGCACGCTCAGAGGCGCGCTTCCTGATCGACGAGGTGTTGATGGGCAGCCCAAAGACGGTGGTGGGCAGCACCAACCAGGTCTCCGGTGAAGTCACAGTAGACCTGGGCGACTACAGCCTGACCCAGATCGGCCCTATCCAGGTGGATGCCCGCTCGCTCGAAACCGACGACAACTTCCGCAACCGCGCCCTGCGCCGTCAAATTCTCCAGTCCGAAGACGATGCCTACCAGTTCATCGTCTACACGCCGACCGCGCTGGAGGGGCTGCCCACGACCACAGTGGTGGGGGAACCCTTTGAGTTCAGCGTGACAGGCGACCTCCAGATTCGGGATATCGTCCAGCCGGTGACCTTTGTCGTGACGGTGACGCCCGTTTCTGAAAGCGAGTTGCAGGGCAGCGCACGCGCGACGGTGCAGCGCGCCCATTTTGACCTCAACATCCCGCGCGTACCCAGCGTGGCCGATGTGTCTGAGGAAGTATTTTTGGAGTTCGATTTTGTTGCGATAGCCGAATAACTCCGGCTTTTCGTCCCCACACATCGCCGCCGAGATATGACCCTCGACGGCGATGTGTTCTATGCCTCACTCAACCCCCCATACGATATCGCTTTGTACGGTGTCACTTGATACAGTGTCGCTTGCGTCGCCCCTTATGGTATGCTATGGCTGTTGATGTGATTTCCCCATCATTCTCAACAACACCCAACATAAAGGAGGCCCTATGCCTACCCCATTGGCGCGGCTTGCGCCACTCCCACAACGGGTTCAGACGACGGATGATCATTTTGCGTTGAGTGCGCCGCTGACCATTGCCCTGAGCGACGGGGCCGCGGCGTTGATGCCCGCTGCCGCAAAACTACAGGCGGCGTTGGCAGCAGTTGACATGCAGGCCGAAATCACCGCCGCGGCGGTGGACGGTCCCGCGCTGCGCCTGGTCTGTGACCCGGCCCTGCTGGGCAGGCCGCAGAGCTATAAGCTGCTGGTCGAAAACAGCGGCGTTACGGTGATCGGCGCAGACCCCGCGGGGGTCTTCTATGGGGTCTGCACGCTCAGCCAACTCATTGACCTGGCGGCGCAGCAAGGGGAGAACACCCTACCTGGCGTGCATATCCTCGACTGGCCCGACATCCCCAACCGCGGCGTCATGTTTGACGTCACGCGCGACCGCGTGCCAACGCTGGAGACGCTCTTCGAGTTGGTGGACCTGCTGGCCGGTCTTAAGGTCAACCAGTTGCAGCTTTACACCGAACATGCTTTTGCCTATCGCGGCCATGAGGAGGTGTGGCAGGATGCCAGCCCGATCACGCCCGAAGATATTCTGCGGCTAGATGCCTACTGCCGCGAGCGCTATGTGGAGTTGGTGCCCAACCAAAACAGCTTTGGCCACATGCACCGCTGGCTCAAGTTTGACACCTATCGCCATCTGGCCGAAGCGCCCGAAGGCGTGCAGCACCCGTTCACGCCGGTGCGCGAGCCGTTTAGCCTCTGCCCGCTGGACCCTGGCAGCGTGGACCTGCTCGCAGACCTGTATGACCAACTGCTGCCCAACTTCACCAGCCGCCAGTTCAATGTCGGGCTGGATGAAACCTTTGACCTGGGGCAGGGACGGTCGAAAGCGGAGTGTGAGGCGCGCGGCACCGGGCGCGTCTATCTGGACTTCTTGCTCAAGATCTATGACCTGGTGACGGCGCGCGGGCGGACGATGCAGTTCTGGAGCGATATTATCGTGCGCGACCAGCCCGACCTGGTGGCGGAACTGCCGCGCGATGTGATCGCGCTGGAGTGGGGCTATGACGCCGAGTATCCCTTTGACAAGCACGCCGCACTCGTCGCTGCCTCCGGGCGCAGTTTCTATGTCTGCCCCGGCACAAGTTCTTGGAACACGCTGGCCGGGCGCACCCAGAACGCCATCCGCAACCTGCAAAACGCGGCGCAAAACGGCTTCAAGCATGGCGCAATCGGCTATCTCAACACCGACTGGGGCGATAACGGCCACCCGCAGCCCCTGCCGGTGAGCTATCTGGGCTATCTGGTGGGGGCAGCGTTCTCCTGGAATGTAGCAAGCGCGGACCAGCCTGACTCGCTGGACATCGCCGGGATGCTGGACGCACACATCTTCCGTGACAGCGCCGGGGTGATGGGCCGCCTAGCCTATGACCTGGGCAATGCCTACTTGCAGCCAGGGATCGAGGTGGGCAATAGCTCGCCGCTCTTCTGGCTGTTGATACTGCCGGACGGGCTGCCTGCGCGCCGCCAGGGCAAGGGCGAGTTGTCGCCGGATGCATTCGAGAAGACACTTGACTATCTGGACACGACGCTGGCCCCGCTTTCCCAGGCAAAGATGCGCCGCGCCGACGCCAAACTGGTACAGGACGAGTTCAAACAGGTGGGCGAACTGCTGCAGTTTGCGGCCAAGCTAGGGATCGAGCGCAGCGCGTTGGGCGCGGATCGCCCTGTGCGCGAGATTCCGGCGGCGGCGCGCAGCCGTCTGGCCGAGGAGTTGCGCCCGCTGCTCGCAGAACAGCGCCGCCTGTGGTTGGAGCGCAGCCGTCCCGGCGGGCTGGACGATTCGATGGCCCGTTTGGAGGCGACCCTGGCCGCGCTCGAAGCGTAGAAATCGGCACAAACATCACGCACATAACATTACGAACATGAGGCGCGCCGCGCCCCGCGGTCAGGAGGTGGCCCGCTATCTGGCCGGGCCGCGGGGTGTGGCGCTTGGCGCGTGATGATTGACACCGCTCTGAAGCTGGGGCAAAATGCACCACGTTTCCAGTGACGATTTAGGGTCACGATGCCGTCACGCGCGCTGGTGCGCGCCTAGCCGTAGGAGCCATGCTCCATGAGTGTGCAGGTCCCCGAATGGGTGAAACATGCCGTCTTCTACCAGATCTTCCCGGATCGCTTCGCCCGCAGTTCACGCGTCCGTCTGCCCCGCGGCCTGGCGTTGAAGCCGTGGGGAACCCCTCCGGAGGAACAGGGGTTCCAGGGGGGCGATCTTTATGGCATTGTCGAAAAGCTGGATTATCTGCAGGAGTTGGGCGTCACCGCCCTCTATCTCACCCCGATCTTTGCCTCGGCTTCCAACCACCGCTATCACACATACGACTATTTTGAGGTCGATCCGCTGTTGGGCGGGAACGAGGCCCTGCGCGAACTGATCGACGCAGTCCATGACCGGGGAATGCGGATCGTGCTGGATGGGGTCTTTAACCATGCCAGCCGGGGCTTTTGGCCCTTCCACCATGTGTTGGAGAACGGCAGCAATTCGCCGTATGTCGATTGGTTCTACATCCACGATTGGCCGCTGGTCCCCTACCCGCCCGACGCCGATACGCCCACCAATTATGGCGCATGGTGGGGGCTGGCCGCGCTCCCCAAACTCAATGTCGCCAACCCCGGCGTGCGCGACTATCTGCTGGACGTGGCAGCCTATTGGATCGAGTTTGGAGCGGATGGCTGGCGGCTGGATGTGCCGGAGGAGATCGACGACGTACCCTTCTGGCAGGACTTCCGCCGCGTGGTGAAAGAGGCCAACCCCGAAGCGTACATTGTGGGCGAGATCTGGCATGAAGCCCCGGAGTGGTTGGCAGGCGACCGCTTTGACGCGGTGATGAACTATGTCTTTACGCGCGCCGCGGCGGGCTTCTTTGGCGCACAGACGCTGCGTACTGACTACCGGCCCGGTAATTACGTGTTGACGAAACTGCGCGCCGGGGAGTTTGCGCGCGTGGTAGACTATATGACCACGCTGTATGAGTGGGAAGTCATGCAGGTGCAGTTGAATCTGCTGGACAGCCACGACACGGCGCGCGCCCTGTGGATGATGGGCGGGGATGAGAGCGCGCTGCGGCTGTGTGTATTGTTCCAGATGACCATGCCTGGCGCGCCCTGCATCTACTATGGCGACGAGATCGGCATGACCGGGGCCACGGACCCGTACAACCGGGCGGCCTTCCCCTGGCATAAAAAGGATCGTTGGGATGAGTCGCTGCTGGCCTTCTATCGCCGGGCCATAGCCCTGCGCCACAAACACCGTGTCCTGCGCACCGGAACCGTGCACCGGTTGGTGGCCGAAAACGGCGTCTATGGCTGTCTGCGCCGCGATGGCGAGGAGCGCGCCGTCGTGCTGTATAACACGCGCAAATCTACGGTGCGCCTCAACGTCCCCAAGGTAGGCGTACCCGACGGGACGGTCTTCGAAGGGGTGTGGAACGGCAGCACCCAGACTGTGCAAGAGGGTGTACTATCCCGCATTGAAATTCCGCCGCGCGATGCCGTCGTGCTGATTCAGTCCCCGGCGCGATAGTCCGATAGGAGGCGCGCATGGAGCGCGTACAGGTAATCTTAAACCCCTATGCCGGACGCGGGGCGGCAGGCAAGCTGCGTGACCGGCTGGCTGCCGCCTTGCGTGAGGCCGGGGTGCCGTTTGGCCTGTCCGTCACCACGCGGGCAGGCGAGGCGATTACGTTGGCCGCACAGGCGCGCCAGGCCGGGGCCGAGATCGTGGTGGCCGCAGGCGGCGACGGCACGATCAACGAAGTGTTGAACGGGGTGGCCCAGGTCACATGTGAGGGTGAAGTCGTCGGCAAGTTAGCGATCTTCCCGATTGGGTCGGGCAATGACCTGGCCGACATGTTGGGTTCCCCGCGCGATGTGACACAGGTGGCGGCGCGCATCGCCGCAGGCGGTTCGCGGCGGATTGATATGGGCAAGGCCACACTCACCTCCGCTTCGCAGCAGGTCATCCGCTATTTTGGCAACAACATGGGGCTTGGGTTTGAGGCGCAGGTGACGCTGGCAAGCTACCGCATTCATTGGGGAGCCAGCGCGCTGCGCTATCTGCTGGCCGCGCTGCAGTCGCTGAGGCGTCTTCACCTGCCCTATGTCGAACTGCGCTGGGAAGCAGCGGACGGTCAGATGCAGGAACGGCGGCTGCGGTCGCTGTTGGTGAGCATCGGCAATTCGGCGCGTACCGGCGGCGTCTTCTACCTGACCCCCGATGCGCTGTTGGACGATGGGCTGTTCGATCTGGGCGTGGTGAGTGAAATCTCGCGCGGGCGTGTGTTGGTGCTGCTGCCAAAGGCGTTGCGCGGCGCGCATCGCAATGAACCAGTGATCGAGTTGACGCGCTGCCGGAGGCTCTGGTTTCACTGCGCCGAGCGTGTACCCACGCATTTGGATGGTGAGGTCGTGATGGAGGATGTGCAGGATGCGGAGGTGGAGATCCAACCAAGACGTCTGGAGATCATCGTTTAGTTTCTGCTTTGTATAGATTTCTGTTATACTTTGATATGGGTTGGAACCCATGCGAGGGAAGTCGGCTCGCGTGGGTTTTTTTGCCTTTGGAATGTGAATCCAACGGGGGTGATCTGTGGCAAGCCAAGGAGGTGCGCGTTTGGGCGCACGCGTGGGGCGCTATATACGCTGGGCGCAGGTGCGGCCGAGCGTCGCGCCGGTCGTATCTGCGGCGACCCAACAGGATATGCTGCTCAGCAGCAGTGCCACACTCAACGCACAGGTTTGGTTGAGCCAGTTCCCGCTGCGCCTGACGGCAGGATGGTCGGTCATCGCCGCGCTGCTGGCGACCGGGTACTTTGCCCGTTCGTTTGCGCTGGATTGGCGCGAGGTGGCGTTGCTCCTGCTGTTGGCCGATCCCCTATGGGGCAGCATCTGGCGGCTGGCCGCGGGCCGGTTGGAGATGCTGCCGCTGCATGAACATGAGGTGCAGCATTCAATCTGGCTGCCTTATCTGGAGCCGAAGTCGCCCGCCGCGCGGCTGTTGGGACGCGATGACCAGGGGGTGCTGCATCTGGTGATGCGCGTGGTCTTCCCGACGGTCGCGGTGGCGGTTGCCATTGCGTTGGTGCTGGGCCACCATGCAGTGCTGCTTACCCTGATAGTGACGGCATTGAGCGTCGGGGGGTGGATCGCGCGCCACAGCGTGGAACAGATCCCGGCGTTGTTTCACAGCGCGGTGACGGTGGCGCTGCCCTGGCTGTTGGCGCTTTCGCAGGTGGGCGTGACGCCCGCGCATGATTTGTGGCCTGCCTATCTGATGTTGATCGCCCTCTGGTTCTTGCACAACTGGGGCGAGGGGCGTTGCCTGCGCCACCAGGGTGACCCTCTGGGGATCGGGCTGCTGGCTGTGGCCGATGTGGGCATCGCACTGCTGTTGATTGTGGCACGCGCTCCGCTATGGCTGGCGTTGATGGGCGTGCTTTGGCTGCCAACCTGGCTGTTGATCTATCAGCGGCGGCCCCTCCACCGGCTCAATTTGTGGTGGCTGGCGGCCATGTTGGTGAGCGGTATCGCCTTGGGCCAGAGTGGATAGCCCAAAGCCAACTTTGTCGTGATGTTGGAAAGAGAGAACTTGTCGTGAGCCATTCGAATAAACACCGTGTTCAGCCGGTGAGCGTCGCTGCTAACCAGCAAGAGGGTTTGGAATCGTCGATTTCCCAGATCGGCGTCGAGGTCGCTGCAGATGCGGCCCCGGAACCGGTGACCATCGAGACGGTGCGTCGCGACCCCGAAGTGGTGGCGTTTATCCAGGCGGCCAATGATACGCTGCGCGCGCTGGGCTATACCGAGCATGGGCAGCGTCACGCCGGATTAGTCGGGCACATTGCCGAGAACGTGTTGGAGCGTCTGGGGTTCTCCGAGCGTACCCACCAGTTGGCAAACATCGCCGGGTATCTGCACGACATTGGCAACGGCATCCACCGCGAAAACCACGCCCTCAGCGGCAGTTTGATGGCCTGGCATATCTTGCGCCGCTTAGGGATGCCGGTGGATGAGTGCGTGCTGATCATGAACGCCATCGGCAACCATGAGGAGGAGCGTGGATCGGCTGGCACGCCGATCGCGGCCGCCTTGATCATTGCGGATAAGGCTGATGTACACCGCAGCCGGGTACAAAACCCCAATATG
>CAZYQJ010000187.1:0-8641 GCA_964649925.1 uncultured Litorilinea sp. | reverse complement strand
TCCACGCCGAGGTCGATGAGGTCGCCGGTGGTGGAGATGCCCTCGTTGTACATGATGTCAAACTCCGCCACCTTGAAGGGCGGCGCCACCTTGTTCTTCTTCACCGTCACCCGCGTGCGGTTGCCGATGACATCATTACCCTGCTTGATCGACTGGATGCGGCGCACATCCAGCCGCACCGAGGCATAAAAGCGCAGCGCCATCCCCCCCGACGTCGTCTCGGGGTTGCCAAACATCACCCCGATCTTCTGACGCAACTGGTTGGTGAAGATCATGCAGGTGTTGGAACTCTTCACCACCCCCGCCAGCTTGCGCAACGCCTGGCTCATCAGCCGCGCCTGCAACCCCACATGGCTGTCGCCCATCTCCCCCTCGATCTCAGCCCGCGGCACCAACGCCGCCACCGAGTCGACCACCACCACATCCAAGGCGCCTGAGCGCACCAAGGCTTCGGCGATCTCCAGCGCCTGCTCGCCGGTGTCAGGCTGCGAGATGTAGAGGTTGTTGACGTCCACGCCGATGCGCGCTGCATAGGCCGGGTCGAGCGCATGTTCGACGTCGATGAAGCCGCACAGTCCGCCCGTGCGCTGCGCCTCGGCGATCACATGCAGGCACAGCGTCGTCTTGCCTGAGGCTTCGGGGCCGTAGATCTCGACGATGCGCCCGCGCGGCACGCCGCCCACGCCCAAGGCGATGTCGAGGCTCAAGCTGCCAGTGGGAATCGCCTCCACCGCTAACCGGCTGGCTTCCCCCAGCTTCATCACCACCCCTTCGCCATAACGTTTGTTCAACCCGGCCAGGGTAGTTTCTAGGGCTTTCTGGCGACCGTCCGTACTCATTCCCGGCTCCAACCCGATATGGTCTCTCCAAAGCGGCCCAGGTCTTGGGGCCGCGCTCCCTTTCAGTGTTCCAAGACAACTATAGCGTTTGACGATAGTTTACTGTAAATTAAGTCAGAGTGCAAAAGAAGTTTCAGAACAAGTAGAGCGACGTGACGCTCAAAGCCCTGCCTATCTCCTGTGCGCCGGTTGACCCGGCGCACAGGTATGCAACAAACCATTCAAGATCAGCGGCCTGCAATGACCTGGATGTCGTCCAGGAAGAAATTGCTATTTAGCGAAGAATCAGTGGTCACTTCAAAGACAAGTGTCCATGTCGCGCCAGCATAGGGGGATAGGTCGATCTGCTCGACAACCCAGTCGGGGCTTTCCGCTGCGTCGCACATTGGGAGCACGGTCAGTACCTCTTCCTGGTTGCCGCGGCGCAGTGCAATCACGCCCATATCATACCCACACCCTGCCTCTTGCGAAAAGACCCAGTAGGCATACTCAAGCGTGAGCGTCCCGGCGGGCAGAGTGATCTCCTGGCTGATGCTGCTGACCTCGTCATATACGCCGCCCAGCCAGGCCAGGTATACACCCGAATGGGGGGGCAGGGTGGTGGTGTTGGGCGATTGCGTGATGATGATGCCCGTGTCTGTACCCAGTACAGAGGAATCTTCTACCCACCCCACGCCAGGGCCTTGTTCAAAGTCGCCATTAACTACCACGCCATTCGGCGTCGGCTGCCGTACTGGGGCCGGTTTGACCGTCAGCGGGAGAAAGGCCGCTTTCGTCATGAGGTCTGGGTCGGGGTCTGGATCTGGATTGGGGTCCGGATCCGGGTCCGGATCTGGGTCGGGGCCAGGCGTCGTGTTTCGCGGCCGCCCAAAGACTTGGGTCCAGTAATGCTCGTAGGTGGAGTTCGCCGCGTAGTAATACCCTACCCCTATATCCAAATAGGTACAATTCAGGATATTGGCGCGGTGACCTGGGCTGTTCATCCACCCCTCTACCACGCGCTCAGGAGTCTCATAACCGGCGGCAATGTTCTCTGCCAGACCCATCCAGTCATAGTCCGTCTCGTTGACTCGGTCATCTAGTTCTTCGCCATCGGGGTTGACGTGACTAAAGAAATCGCGGACAGCCATATCCTGGCTGTGGGCGTAGGCTACCTGGCGCAAGGTAGGATGCGCGGTCAGAGCCGGACACCCCTCCTCGGCGCGCTCAGCATTGACCAGATCAATCACTTCGCTCTCAAAGTCCGACAGCGCATCCGGCAGATTGGCCGCGCCCTCAGACGTTGCCGGGAGCGGCGCGCCTGGCCGCTGCCAGCGAGCAATCTGGTCCGAAACGTCTGCTGTGGCAGTCCATACCACTCCAATCATTGCGGGCGCATCATTCGCAGCGTCGGGGCTTGAAACCACCTGCGCGTGAACGACGCTAGGCCCCACAAGCAGACCCAATATCAGGGACCAAAATGCATACACGAGACGGGGGGAGCAGTGCATGAGGCTTCTCCTTTGTACAGTATGGTGATGAAATATGGTGATGAAATGTAGGGCAGCACTGAGGCTGAATCGTGATGGCAAGGCGGTGAAGGGTGGGTCGCTGTTGGCCAGTGGACACGCAGAGAAAGACCTCTTTATGGCACATGGACGCCGAGGTCTTTCCACAGGCAGTTCAATTATGAAGGTGCGGGGAGAGAAAACTATTGCGCCTAGACGGTCGGTGCGTAGACCTTTTCACGCAGGGCCATGATGGTCATGCGCAGGGCTTCATCTCGCTCCAGTTCTTTGACCACTTGCTCTACCCCATAGCGCACGGTGCTGTGGTCGCGCCCGCCCAGCTGTTCGCCGATCGCTGGCAGCGACAGATCATTTTCCTCGCGCAGCAGATACATGGCGATCTGGCGGGCGTTGGCGATGTCTTTGGTGCGCTTGCGTCCGGTCAGGTCTTCCGGGCGCAGGTGGAAATGGTCAGCCACAATCCGGATCACGCTGGTGGGCGTGCAGGGCACACGCACAGGAACCAGGTTTTCCAGCAGGCTCTTGGCAAGTTGAAGGTTGACCGGCTGGTTGGTCAGCCGCGCCTGCATAAAGATGCGGTTGAGCGCGCCTTCCAACTCGCGGATGTTACTGTCCACGCGTTCGGCCACCAGCATCACGACCTCATAGGAAACCTGCACGCCCATACGGTTGGCCTTGGACTGCAAAATGGCGACGCGCGTCTCAAAGTCGGGCTGGGCAATATCGGTCTGCAGACCACCCTCAAACCGGCTCCGCAACCGTTCTTCCAACGTTGCCAATGCCTTGGGGGGACGGTCGCTGCTCAACACGACCTGCCGACCTGCGGCATGGAGATGGTTGAAGGTGTGGAAGAATTCCTCCTGGGTGCTTTCCTTGCCGCCGATAAACTGGATGTCATCAATCAGCAGCACATCCGCCTGGCGATATTTATTGCGAAACTGCTCAGTATTTTGATTGCGGATGGCGCTGATCAACTCGTTGGTGAACTGCTCCGACGAGCAGTAGATCATCCGATAGCCCTTTTGGCGCAGGCTATTGCCGATGGCGTTGAGCAGATGGGTCTTGCCCAAACCGACGCCGCCATAGATAAAGAGCGGGTTAAAGGTCTGGCCTGGTGAATCGACAATCGCCAGCGCAGCCGCATGGGCCAGCCGGTTATGGTTGCCCACCACAAAGGTGTCAAAGGTATGGTGCGGGTTCAACTGGGACTCAAAGCCGTTGTCCTGATGCTCCACCACCGTGATCTGCTTGCCCCCCTTTGCGAGACCGGCAGGTTTAGCCCGTTGGGGCTGCCCTGCCAATGGGTTCACCCGCGGCTCAACTGCCTGTGAGACCGGCTGATAGAGCGGGGCCGTCTCCACCCCGCGCTTGTCTTGCACAGGCCGGGGACGCACCCGAAACTGCACCTGCACCGAACGGCGCATGATGCTGCTGAGCGTGCGCTTGATGGAGTGGCGCAGCCGGTTCTCCAACCAGTCGCGAGCATAGGCATTGGGCATGCCGACGATAAACTCGCCGTCCTCATAACCGATGACGACCGTGTCACGCACCCAGGTATCAAAGGTGGCCGACGGCATTTGCAGCGCAAGTTCGCTTAACACCATCTGCCAGATGACATGGGGGTCGAACTCCGCCTCTTTCTCCCGCCCGACCCGCTCATCGGGGATAGGCTCAGAGGCTTCCGGATCGGCAAGCTCAATTCCTATTGAATCCGTTTGATCCTCATTGTCTACGGGGAAGGGGGAATTGGGCAAATTGGGCGGAAGTGGATCAGCCTCGGCAGCGGGCGCATCCAGCAGGCCGCCGGCTCCCGGCAGCACCATCTGATGCAAGCCAGGTTCTCCGCCATCTGCGCGACGCTGTCCGTTGCGATAGGTAGAGACGGCTGGCGCGCGCCGTACAGACCTGGATTGGGTTGATGTGGGCGTCCATGCAGCATAGCCGCCGGAGAAGTCATTTGCTCGAAAACCCATGTCTGTCTCCCCTTCTCGGAAGGGCCAAGCTATGCGACGCAATATCAATTGCCTCGCATCAAAGGCCGCTGACCCCATGCTTCACCCGGCGTAAATCGCCGCGCATGGGTATGAATCTAAATCATCTGTAGATAATATCCAGCGCTACCTTACGCTCGACGAAACCGGCCTGGATGCCGAGACGCAACCGGAGAAACACAATCAATCGGCGCTGGCGCGCCTAAGATTCGGGGGGATGCAGCAAATTATGCCAAACAATGGCGGCTAAAGACGGTTTCCCCATCAGTGCTGGCGCTGTCTGTATGTACGGGATAGTCTACCAGAAGTTGAGGGTGCTGCCAATGGAAGATGCCCGACCTTTGGATCCGTTATCGTCAAACCGCACCAGGAGAACAAGCGTGCTACGCGACCTATGGAGGCCAATTGGGATATGCCCCCTAGATAACCGGAACCACTGCTTGAACCCGGCTTAGAACTTTAAGGTGCAAGTCGCGTTTGCATCAACGCCGATTCGCGCCCATGAAACTTGTCCCCAGCACCTACTTGGGGACTCTCCCCGATTGGCAAAAGTTTTCCCCAACGTTATCCCCAAGTTTGCCCAGGACAAGCCCGATTTTGGTCAAAACACGCAACACGATTTGCAATCAACCGCACAACAACCTAACCCTCGCCCGCCGAGATGGGGTTGGGGGCCGGACGGTTTGGTGCTAAGATGGCCGCGAGCAGCAGGGCCATCTTTGATACGAGGACAATTTTGGATTCCGGCTATTTCAACTACTCCACACGCATCGCTGAAAGCTGGTGGGAACGCCGCGACTTTGTGCAGCGGTGGTGGCGGCTCAACGCGGCGGATGGGCGTTGGACACCGCCCGATTATCCCCTCATCTGCCAGGCTCTGGTCGGGCGCTACAGCGCCGCTCCACAGCAGGACGCACAGCCAGCGCAGATTCCCTCTCGGGATCATGTAGCGCGCCAACGCCCGGCCCTGGTGTATGTGGAGGCGCTGCCGGGACGTCCGCGTGGCGAGGGTGAAACGATGCGGATGTCTCCCGTATTGATGGAGGAACCGGTGGCGGCAGCGGCAGTGATGGCCGACCCGCGCCGCCACGACCGTACCGCCTACCTGTCGCTGCTCTCCTGCGCCAACGACGAGGAAAGCCTCGACCGGCTGCTGGCCGTTGCCCAAGAACAGGCCTGGAACCTGGGCTGTGACCGGCTGATGGGGCCGGTAGGACTTTCACCCTACCTCTCCTACGGCGCGCTGATGGACCATTTCCACCTGTCGCCGCCACAGTACACCCCCTATAACGCCCCCTATCTGCCCGACGTGCTGCAGAGCAGCCTGCACGCCATCCACACCACGCAGTTGTATCATGTCCACGTGCATTCCGCCCTGGCCAATTATGATACAATGCGGCAGACGGGCGCGGATGGCGGGCCAGCCCAACTGGTTCCGCTCGACCCAATGCGACTGGCGGATGACCTGCTGCTGCTGCTGGCCGGGGTACTGGGCGACGACTCGCACTTTCCTGCGCCCGATGCCATCGAAGCGCGTTTTCTCCTGGCGTGGTGGAGCAGCGCGCCGCTGGCGGGCTGGTTGGCGCTGATGGAGGGGACGCCAGTCGGTTTTGTGTTGATCCAGCCCGACCAGGCGCGGCTGATGCGCTGGACCAAGGGAGGACGCCCCCTGTGGCGGCGCGGCTGGCTGGCCTGGCAACGGCGCACGTCGCGCGGGCGCGCGGGGCGCATCCTGGCGGGCGGAGTCCTCCCTGCCTGGCGCGGTCAGGGCATCGGCACACAGCTTTGGCGGCAGATGATCCGCCATGCCGCGGCCCTGGGCCGCGAAACGGTCACCGTCGGCCCGCTGGACCCAACGAGCGAGGCCGCAGCCTTCCTCCACGCACGCGGGGCTGTGCCGCAACAACGATACACGCTATACGCAACCGAAGAATAAGGAATGGGTATCAGCGATGGAGAATGAACAACCGGAAGTTCAGCTTGTACCTGTCGCCTACGAAGACAAGACCGTACTGCGCCGTCTGGGAGAACTGTACTGCTATGACTTTAGCGAGTTCACCGGTGACGACCTCAACGCCCACGGCGAATACGACTGCCTGAGATACCTCGACTACTACTGGACGCAGCAGAACCGCGACGCGTTTTTCATCAAGGTCGGCGGCAGACTGGCGGGGTTTGTCCTCGTGCGCCATCTGAACGAGTCGTCACCCGATTCCCTGGGCGAGACGACGGGACATTCGATTGCCGAGTTCTTTGTAATGCGGAAATACCGGCGGCAGGGCATCGGCCAAAACGTGGCATGGCAAGTGTTCGACCGCTTCCCCGGACGTTGGAGCGTCGACGAAGTTGCGACGAACCTCCCGGCCATCCAGTTCTGGCGCAAGGTGATCGACGCCTACACGGGCGGCAACTACCGCGAACTGCGCCATGCAGGTGGCGGCCCGGTGCAGGTCTTTACTGCCTCCCCTGTGCGCGCCGCCGATTAATGCCTCATCCAAGAGCGTAATCCCTGAAGTCAATACCGCTCAACACACAAACAGCAAGAAAGGAGCCGTGCGATGACACCCGTCACCGACAAGACCGCGTTGATCCTCATCGACGTGCAGGACGGTCTGGACGAACCGCGCCTGGGCAAGCGCAACAACCCCGATGCCGAAAAGAACATGGCGCGGCTGCTGGCGGCCTGGCGCGCCAAAGGACGCCCGATCTACCATGTGCAGCACATGTCCACCAGACCCGCCTCCCCACTGCGGCCCGACCAGCCGGGCAATGCCATCAAACGCATCGTCGCGCCCCAGGGCGATGAACCCGTGATTCAAAAGAGGGTGAACTGCGCCTTTGTCGGCACAGACCTAGAGGACCGGCTGCGCGCCGCGGGCATCCAATCCCTGGTGGTCGTGGGGCTGACCACGCAGCACTGCGTATCGTCCACGGCACGCATGGCGAGCGACCTGGGCTTTACCACCTTTGTGGTGGACGACGCGACCGCAACCCATGACAGCGTCAGCCATGACGGAACCTATTACCCGCCAGAGGTCGTGCATGCTGTCTCGCTGGCAAGCCTGCATGACGAATTCGCCACCATCGTCACCACGGATCAACTGCTGGACTGACGCCACCCCCTGGCGTCTTTATGTCAATTTACCGCCCGTTCATACTCTACTGGTAGCTGATCGTGTAGGTGTTGGGTACGACGCTGATCCAACTCTTGCCCGGTTTGAGCGCGATCTCGTTTCCCTGGCCGTCATAGAAGCGCGGGGTGTCGCCGCGGCTTTCGCTGCGCCATGTGCCGACAAAGGCCTGCCCATCCCGAAAGACAATCGCCGGGCCGCTGCCAAAGAGGTTGATGCGGATGCTGGTGCTGCCCAGGCTGTCCTCCACGATGTTGGTAGCTTCATGCGCCACAACCTGCACGATCACATTTTCGACCGCCACCTGCGCGCCGGTGTTGCCGTCCACATGCGCACCGCCGCCCATGCTGCGCAGATAGCGCCCGCTGCCCCCGTCATACTGATAGGCGACCTGTGATCCTGTGCCGCTCGGATAGGGGATGCTGATTGCGGTGGCCGGTGCGCCGTTGCCGGGCGCGCTGCCAAAGGTAAAGCCGCGCAAGTTGGGCGAAGCCTCTACCCCCCAATCCGCCAGCCAGCGGCGCAGTTGGTCGGTGCTGGTGCGCAGGCGTGTGCGATAATCGCTGCCCACGCTGGCCGAATAATGGAGGTTGGAAGCGTCGTCCAGGTCAATGTCCATGTAGGGGAACGGGGCCTGGTGTTTGAGCAGATAACGCACCGGGTCGCTTGCACCAGAACAGACTAGCCCCGCATCATAGAGCGCGCCCAGGTAGTAGTTGATCAGCCGCGCGCTGCGTACCGGCCCCACCTGGCCGCTGCTGCCCATAAAGATGGCGCTGAAGCGGGTGATGCCGTAGCCTTCCATCAAATACTCATAGACCACGTCAGCCTGGCCGATGCCCAGTTGGGGCCGCGCCGTATAGTCGTTGTTGATGCAGACGATCAGGGGACGCCCGCCGCCGCCCGGCTGTCCAGTCAGCGGGTTGACACCGCTGGGCGGGCTGAAACTACCGGGGCCAGGCAGCCCATCCGCCGGGGCCGCGGCCAGGGACGCGGCGGATGCGCCCCCTTGCGCGAGCGCGGCCACGGGCGCAACCGGCGTAGGCGGGACGGCGGCGACGGGCAAATCGGCCCAAGTCGGCCCGTCCGCTTGCGACGGCGTGACAAACTCGGCGCTAATCCAGCTTTCGGCATCCTGGCCTGCCGGACAGCAGACCCGCAGCCAGTCGCCG
>CAZYQJ010000186.1:0-8691 GCA_964649925.1 uncultured Litorilinea sp. | reverse complement strand
GCTCAGATCAAAGCGGTGGATGGGGTGAGTTTCTCCGTGCGTGAGGGCGAGACCTTTGGCCTGGTGGGTGAATCGGGGTGCGGCAAAACCACCGTGGCGCGCACCATTTTGCAACTCACCAGGGCGACCAGCGGATCCGTCTTTTTTGACGGGGAAGATGTCTTTAGCAAGCGCGGCGGCGACCTCAAGGCGTTGCGCCGCAACATGCAGATCATCTTCCAAGACCCCTACTCCTCGCTGGACCCGCGCATGCCGGTGGGCGACATCATCGCCGAAGGGCTGTACATCCACGGCGTGCGCGATGCGAAGCAACGCAATGCGATTGTCCAGGAAATGCTGGACAAAGTGGGGCTAAACCCGTATCATGCTCATCGCTACCCCCATGAGTTTTCCGGCGGGCAACGGCAGCGTATCGGCATTGCGCGCGCGCTGGCGCTGCGCCCGCGCTTTATCGTGCTGGACGAGCCGGTCTCGGCGTTGGATGTCTCGATCCAGTCGCAGATTTTGAACCTGCTGCGCAGCCTGCAAGCCGAGTTTGGCTTTACCTATCTCTTTGTTGCGCACGACCTGAGCGTGGTCGAACATATCAGCGACCGCGTCGGCGTGATGTACCTGGGGAAACTGGTGGAGATCACCAACCGGTCGGAGCTTTATCGCAACCCGCTCCACCCCTACACCCAGGCACTGCTTTCGGCTATCCCCGTCCCCGACCCGCGCCGCCGCCGCCAGCGCATCACCTTGACCGGAGAAGTGCCCTCGCCGGTAAACCCGCCAAGCGGCTGTCGCTTCCACCCCCGCTGCCCCTATGTGATGGATGTGTGCCGGGAGGTAGAGCCGCCCTTGGAGGAAAAAACGCGCGGACACATGGCTGCCTGCCATCTGTACAGTCAAAACCAGAATGGGCCTGCCCAACGGGTCGGCGTGCCGCTGACGCCTGTTCAGGCAGCATCATAGCCGCCGATTTGACGCGAGATTCTCAGCCAGGGTTTAGCATCGTTTCACGCCAGCTTTATCTTTGTGCAGAGAGAATGGAGCGGAGCTACTATTTACCCGTTTTGGGATATGGTAGAACAAGGCCTTGACCACCCTCATGATGCTTTCTCAGTGACCGGTACGTTGTCACCTCCTGGCCTTCAGCCTATCGCGCGGGGCGTACTCACGGCGCACCGTCCAGCAGGGAACACTCATACCGGTTACTTGGGTTTTTGCCGTTCCAATCGACGCGTAGCAGAAACTGGAAGGAGAGTAGGTTATGGACGAACGTACCCACCCATCCCGCTGGTTGTGGATGGCGCTGCTTGTGGTGGTCACGCTGGTGATGGCTGCCTGTACAGCGCCCGCACCTGCGGGGCCGGAAGCCGAAGCCCCTGCCGCTGAAGTGCCCGCTACGGGCGCTGATGAGGCCGCCGAAGCCCCCGAAGCGGAAGCCGAAGCTGCCGCCGAAGAAGATGCCGACGAAGGCACGCAGATCGTGCAGCAATCCCAAGCGGCCCAAAGCCAGGTCGTCGGCGGGGTTCAAGTGACTAGTGACGAGGAAGTCACAAGCCAGCGCACGCAACGAGGCGGCGAATATCGCAGCACCTCGATATCGGATCTGGTCAACTTCCATCCCTATTTGACTACGGATACGGCCTCCAGCTCGGCGCAGGCCAACGTGTACGATGGCTCATTGCTGCGCTATGACGAAAACACGCTGGATCTGATCCCCAACATGGCCGAGAGCTACTCAATCTCGGAAGATGGGCTGACCTACACCTATGTGCTGCGCGAGGGGATTGAGTGGAGCGACGGCACACCGCTCACCGCCTATGATTTTGAGTGGACATGGAATCAGGTCACCAAGCCGGAGAATGAATACCCCTATCTCTCCAACTTTGCGGATATCACCTCCTATAAAGCACTGGACGAGCGCACCATCGAAATCCAGGTGAGGGAGCCGTACTGCCCTGCGTTGACCCTGACGAGCAGCGCCATCACCCCACTGCCGCAGCATATCTGGGAGGAACTGGATTGGAAAGACCCCGAAAGCAATCCGGAGATCAACAAGCCCACCGTCACCTCCGGCCCCTACCAGCTAGAGGAATGGGTGCGTGATGCCTACTCGGTCTATGAAGCCAATGAGAACTACTGGTATCACGGTGCGCCGAACATCACGCGTCTGGTGGACGAGATTGTGCCCGACCCGGATATCTCGTACCAGAAGCTGAAGAGCGGCGAGGCCGACACCGGCACGATCCTGCCAGAGAACCTGGAAGAAGCCCGCCAACTCCCCAACGTCACCGTCTATGAATGGTGGCCAGCGCGCGCCAGTTGGAGCTATATCGGGTTGAACCTGCGGCGGGAAGGCGCGCCCACCCAGGATATCAACGTCCGGCATGGCATCGCCTATGCCATCGACAAGGACTTGATCACCGAAGAGATCATGGAAGGTCAGGCCAAGCGCCAGTGTTCAGCCTTCCCCGATACGTCGTGGGCCTATAATCCGGATGTCCCCTGCTATGACTATGACCCGGACCAGGCCATTGCCGAATTCGAGAAGTCAGGTTACACCTTCGACGGCACGACGATGCTGACGCCTGAAGGCGAGCCGCTCACGCTGAAGCTGATCTACGGCCCCAACACCAACAAGGTGCGTGAGTTGATCGCACTCCAGACGCAGAATGACCTGGCCCAGATCGGGATCGAGGTCGAGATCCAGGCGATGGAGTGGGCCAGCTACCTGGACGCTACCAAACAGGCTGACGATTGGGACATGTTCATCCTCGGCTGGAGCTCCACCGTCGAGCCGCAGTTTATGTACCAGATCTGGGCTGAGGAAAATATCCCCGACCTGAACGCCGTGGGGTACATCAACCCAGAGGTAGAGGCCCTCTTTGACGAGGCTGGCCGTAATTGCGCCCTCGAAGACCGCCAGGCAGCGTTTGGCGAGATCCAGCGCATCCTGGCCGAAGATATGCCTTATGTCTTCCTCTACTACTCCAAGACGTGGAGCGGACAGAGCAACCGGGTCGCCGGTATCGATCCGAAGCCGGTTGGAATCGCCTGGAATTCCCTGGAGTGGTACATCGTCGAGGAGTAGTAATCCTTTCGTATTCTGTTGAGAACCTTCCTGGAAGCCCTGGTCGCTTCCGGGAAGGTTCCCGTTCCGAAAAGTAACCATGACACGCTATATTATCCGGCGCAGCTTACAATCCCTG
This sequence comes from uncultured Litorilinea sp., assembly GCA_964649925.1. Classification (GTDB taxonomy): domain Bacteria; phylum Chloroflexota; class Anaerolineae; order Caldilineales; family Caldilineaceae; genus QEUY01. Next base: position 5,494 of record CAZYQJ010000186.1, on the reverse strand, counting down.
GCGTTGATGTTCGTTTCAACGTTGATCGGGTTCAGTATCTATCAGCTTGCGCCCGGCGGCCCGCTGCAGTTTCTCAACGAGGACCCGCGCCAGACCGGCGCAGACTATGCGCGGCTGTCGCGGATCTACGGCATTGACCGCTCCATCCCGGTCCAATATATTGCCTGGGCCTTTGGCGAGGACTGGCTGCCCGCCAACGATACCTGGCGCAGCGGGCGCTGCCTGTCGTCGCCTGACGATTGCGCCCGCGGCATCATCCGGCTGGACTTTGGCCGGTCCTTCTCTTTCAAGGGCCAGCGTGTGCTGGATCTGATCGTGGAGCGCATCCCGGCCACCTTTACCCTGGCATTTTCGGGGTTGGTACTGAGCATTGTGATCGGTTTTCCCCTGGGCATCATCTCGGCCTACACGCGCGGACGCTGGCCCGACAACGTGATCCGGATCACCACCGTGCTGGTCAATACAGTGCCGGAATGGTGGATCGGCCTGCTGCTGCTCATCATCCTCGGCGGCTACTTGGGATGGGTTCCGCTGGGCGGCATGTACACCATCGGCGACGGGTCGTTGCCCGACCGGCTGCACCACCTGCTGCTACCTGCCCTGGTCAGCTCGATTGGCGGCTGGATCGGCTTCTCGCGCATCCTGCGCTTTGAAATCCTGGAGGTGCTCAACCAGGACTACGTGCGAACGGCCAAGGCCAAAGGGCTGTCGGCGTTCTCCGTCGCCACACGCCATGTACTGCGGAATGCCCTGATGCCCTTTGTCACCGGGTTGAGCGGCATCTTTCTGTTGATCCTCTCTGGCTCAGTGCTGTTTGAGATCGTCTTCTCATGGCCGGGCATGGGCCGGTTGACCATCAACGCCATTAACTCGCGTGATTACCCGATGATGATGGCGCTGTTCGTGATCAGTTCCTTCCTGGGCATTATTGGAACACTGATGGTCGATATTCTGTACAGCGTGGTTGACCCCCGCGTGCGTTACGATAGGACGGTAGGGTAACCATGGCGCAAGGAACACTCAGCCTCCCGCGCTCTGATGTCGATGCGGCGCGGGCCGTCAAGCAGCAGAGCTATTGGGGCGCGGTCTTTCAGAAGATCTACCGCGATAAGATCACCGTCTTTGCGATCTTGCTGCTCACGTTCATGGTGACCACCGCGCTCGCCGCACCCTGGATCGCCAATACCTTTCTCGGCTTTGACCCCACTAGAACCAATCTGCGGGCGCGCAACGAGCCGCCGACCTGGGCCACCGAATCCTGGCCGCTGTTCCAGGAATTCACGCGCACCTGCCAGACAGATGACTGTGACTGGGGTATGAGCGGCGAGATCATGCGCCTGTCGATGGCAGGAATCGGCCAGTGCTTCCGGATGGAGCCGGGCGAGTGTCACTGGATGGGCACGGACGAGGCCGGTCGCGACGTGCTGACGCGCGGGGTTTATGGCGGGCGCATCTCACTGCGTATCGGCGTCTATGTGGCGACGATCTCGGTGGGCATCGGCGTGGTGATGGGGCTGATCAGCGGCTACTATGCCGCCACGTTCATCGACGACATCGTCAACGCCATCATCATGACGCTGGGCAGCATCCCGCTGCTCTTTCTGCTCATCATCCTCTCGCGCATCTTCCAGCCAGGGCCGGAGGGGCTGGCCTTTCTGATCGGCATCTTTGGCTGGATGGGGCTGTCGCGGCTGATCCGCGGGCAGATTTTCTCGGTGCGCGCGCGCGAGGAGATCATCGCCAGCCAGGCCATCGGCAATCCCCCTTGGAACGTCATGTTCAGACATGTGCTGCCCAATGTCTCGTCGATCGTCATCGTCTCGGCGGTCTTTAACATTGCCGGGGCAATCATCGCGGAGGCCGGGTTGAGCTATCTGGGTGTCGGCATCGGCCCGCCGCTGCCCAGTTGGGGGAACATGATGCAGGGGTCGTTGGGCAACTTCACCAACGCGCCCTGGCTGGTGATCACACCGGGTATCTTTATCTTCTTGACCACGCTCTCGATCTACCTGATCGGCGACGGGCTGCGCGATGCGCTTGACCCGTGGGTCAAAACCTAGGCGACAGTTTTCGTTTGACTCGTTCTGACCGCATGGTGACAGCTGCGCTGGCTGTCGTCGTGCTGCTCTTAGTTGCCTTCTACGGCTGGCGTTGGTCAGCCCGGCCCGATCCGGCGGCACACCCCCCGGCGGAGGCCGTGCCTGCCGCAGAGTCGCCTGTCCCCACGCCTGCCGCTGCCCCGCTGGTGGACGCACCCGCGCCCGGCGGCGAGTTGCGTGAGGTCGTGGCCGCCGACGCGACGGGCTTTAACCCGATCCTGACCACTGACCCTACCGGCAGCCGCGTCATCGACCTGATCTATCCCCGGCTGGTCGGCCAAGACCCCACCCAGGGCTTCCCGGTTCCCACCGAACTGGCGGCGCGCTGGGCGGTTTCGCCCGATGGGTTGACCTACACCTTTACGCTGCGTGCCGGGGTGCAGTGGAGCGATGGCGCGCCCGTCACCGCGGCGGATGTCAAATTCACCTATGACGCGCTGGCGAGCGAGCGCGTGCAAAGCCCCTATCGTGACCGCGCCGCGGCCATCGCCCGCGTCGAGACGCCCGACGACCAGACGGTGGTCGTCACCCTCCACAGCCCTACCTGCAGCGCACTGCTCAACCTGCGCCGCCCCCTGCTGCCCAGCCACCGCTTTGCGCCCGACTTCAGCGACCTTCAGAGCAACCCGCTCAACACCGCGCCCACGGTCAGCGCCGGGCCGTTTGCGTTCGTGGATCATGTGCCTGGCGACCAGATCGTGCTGGCGCGCAACGAGGGTTATTGGAAGGGCGCGCCACGTTTAGATCGCTGGATTTTACAGGTGATGCCTGATACCGCCGCGCGCCGCCAGGCCGTGGAAACGGGCGCGGCTGATCTCGCCGCCTTTGACCCGCTGGAGATCGTCCAGAATGGTCTGCCCGCTAGCCCGCAGGTCAGCATATACGACCACCCTGCTGACGGCTACACGCTGCTGGCGATCAACCTGGCTGACCCTGCCGACCCGCAGCCGGGCCGGGACGCCGCGGGTGCCGTCATTCCACAGCCGCCGCATCCGATTTTAGGGGATGCCGCGGTACGCCAGGCGCTGGCCGAAGCGATTGACCGGCGCGCCCTGCTCGATGAGGTCTGGCGCGGGCAGGGCTATCTGGTGGACAGCTATGTGCTGCCGACCGTGGGCTGGGCCGCCGCCGACCTGCCCGCCCCCGTCTATGACCCGGCACGCGCCGCCCAGCGTCTCGAAGAGGCCGGGTGGACTGACGCGGATGGCGACGGGGTGCGCGCCTCCGGCGAGACGCGGCTGCATCTCACGCTGCACACCAACGAGGACAACGCCCTGCGCGTGCAGCTTGCCAACCGCATCGCAGACTCTCTGCGCGGCGTGGGGTTTGAGATTGATCTGGCCGTGGCCCCGTTTGAGGAGGTCGCCGCGGCGCTGATCGACCAGCGTTTTGACCTGGCAGTGATCGGCTGGGAGAACGTGGGGGCCGATCCTGCGCTCAGCCCGTTCTGGCACAGCCGCCAGGACCAGCCGGGCGCAGGGTTTAACTTCACCAGTTTTCAGGATGCCGAGGTGGACGGCTGGCTCGATGCCGCCGACCAAGCGCCCCAATGCGGGCTGGACGCGCGCGGCGCGCTCTACCGCCAGGTACAGGAGCGGATCGCCCAGACTCGCCCCTATATCTTTCTGGTGGGCCACCAGGCTGCCTGGGTCTACGCCAACCGCTGGCAGGGCATCGCGCCCGGCCCGTGGGGGCTGACCTACAATGTCGAATCGTGGGCGTTGAAATAGCCATGCTCGCGCGGGATCCGGTCACTGCAAGCCGGCACGAGCCGCCAGGTGATTGACCCCCGGCTCAAGAACAACGCCCGGTGAACCGGGCATACAAGTCCTTCAGCCCCTTTGAGGGACATTGTTTTTGGCCCGGCGTCTTTAGCGCCCGGCGGGCGGCGTAGGACTAAACACCTAGAGCAACTCGCAGAGTGTGCGCGATCTTTCCCCCAATGTGAATTGGCTCACTGCCGCTCATGGCTTGGTTTCCCCTAGCTGTTGTTCGTCGCCCTTCTATCGGAGACGCGCTTGCGCGATTGTGATGCAGAGATCCATGGCAGCCTTCAGCCCGTCCACGCTTGCCTGACCCTTCCCTGCGATGTCAAAGGCGGTACCGTGAGCGGGCGTGGTGATCGGGAAGGGGAAGCCTGCCAGGAGCGTGACGCCCTGCCCAAAGCCCATCAGCTTCATGGCGACCTGACCTTGGTCGTGATACATGGAAACGATGGCGTGATACCCGTGTGCCTGGGCCTGTAAGAAGATCGTATCCGGCGAGAATGGACCGTCTGCATCGATGCCCTGGTTTCTGGCCACCTCAATGGCTGGACGGATGATCCGGATCTCTTCATCTCCAAAGGCGCCGCCGTCGCCGGCATGGGGATTGAGGCCGGACACGGCAATCTTGGGCCGTGCATTACCGGACTCAATCAACGTTTGATGCACCAGCCGGATGGCAGCCAGAACGGCATCTTCTGTGATCAGATCGGCGACGGCCCGCAGGGGAACGTGTGACGTAACGCGGGAAGTCCAGAAATTGTTCAGGAGATTGAGTTCGCCTACCCCGCTGTCGCCCATGAGTTTGGCGAGAAATCCCAGCTCATCCCCATCCGTCATGCCGGTCAGGCGCATCGACTGCTTGTTGAGGGGAGCATAGACGATGCCATCAATCTCCCCGTTACATGCGCACCCCACCAAATAGCGGAACGTGTCCAGGGTTTCCCGGCCCGATTCGGCGCTGACCCGCCCGAGCGGTTGCACGCTCACGTCTGGGATAGGTCGATTCAGCAGTAGTCTAGATGTACCTAGGTTCTCAATCTTGTCGAAGGAGTCGATGATCTGATAGGGGAACTGTGTGCCGGCGCATTCCTGACCGAAGTCAAAGACGCGCCGGTCGCCGACGGCGACAACCTGTGCGCGATCGGAAGGGCTCGCTTCCGACAGGAACTTGGCGACGATCTCTGGACCGATCCCATATCGATCACCTAGCATCAAGGCAATAACCGCTCTGTTCATAGGCTCCCTAATTTCTACGTCTGGCTCGTTCCGGCTAAGGGCCAGAGGACGACTCGCAGGAAGGCCCTTCCTCTTTCGTTGTATCGGCAACACATAGTCTGATCCGGCAAGACATTCGGCTGAATCACACACCCGGATAGGGTGATCGTATCCCGCCATCTGTTCCGGAAACAAGTATGCTACACCCACTTGCCGAACAAACTAGTTAGGTAGGCATACATGGGCTGCTAGTCCTAATCAAAAAAGTGTTCATCCCCTTCCGGCAAATACTTACGCGCCTCGGCCACATTAAAGGTCAGCCCCAGCCCAGGCCGGTCCCACACCTCAATGTAGCTGTCCTTGACAATCGGGTCGGGCAGACCGTCGAGGATGTCATGCCACCAGGCGGGATGG
>CAZYQJ010000185.1:4408-8704 GCA_964649925.1 uncultured Litorilinea sp. | reverse complement strand
CCGCCGCCCATCGTCGTGGCCGGGGCGCGCGCCGTGATGCAAAAGACGCTGCCCGCACGCGAGTTGCGCCTCGCCCTGCGCCCCATCAAGGTGGGCGAAGTGGTGCGGCTCGACCAGATGACCGAACGTTGGGTGCAGACCGGCTATAACCCGGAAGATGTGGTCGAAGAACCCGGCGTCTTTGCGCGGCGCGGCGGCATCGTGGATATCTGGCCGCCCAACCTGCCCCAGCCGGTACGCATCGACCTCTTTGGCGACGAGGTCGAAAGCCTGCGTATCTTTGACCCGGCCACCCAGCGCACCGTGCGCAAGGTGCAGAGCATCGAGATCGGCCCCGGCAGCGAAGTGCTGAGCAAGTATGGCCCTGCTATCCTGACGCGCCTGGGGCTGCAGGGCGACCGCCTCTCCGCGCCCGACAACCTGGACCCAACGCCCGGCGGATCGCCGCTGCAAGACCCCAACCTGCTCCTGGCGGTACGCGAAGAGTTACGGCTCGAAGTCGATCATCTTAGCCAGGGGCAGACCTTTCACGGCATCGAATGGTATCTGCCCTATGCGTATGAACAACCGACCAGCCTCATCGACTATCTGCCCCAGGATGGGCTGCTGCTGATCGACGACACGATAGACTTCCTTGCCACGCTGCGCGAACTGGAGCTTCAGGCCGCCAACCTGCGCGAGGAGTTGCAGCGCACCGGCGAACTGCCCACCGACTTTCAGCCCAATTACTTTAGCGCCGATGAACTGGTCGAACGGCTGCGGCAGGCCGATCCGATTGTCCTGGGATATGGCGACCTGGATGGAAAAAGCACCGATGCCAACACCCCGCTGGCCCGCTGTTTCGTGCCCGGCCCGCGCTATGGCGGCAAGACCAAGCAGATCGTGAGTGACATCGCCAAACTGCGCGACGCCCATGACGCCGCTGTCCTCGTCACCCGCCAGGCCGCGCGCGTTCAATCGCTTCTGCAAGACGCCGACATGGTCGCCCATGTACAAAGCGACCTGATCCACCCCCCGCGCCCCAACTCAGTCGTCATCGTGCAGGGTATTGCCCGGGAAGGGTTTGTGCTGCGCGGCCTGCGCCAGGACGGGGGCGAGTTCGACCTGCATCTGCTCACCGACACCGAACTCTTTGGCTGGAGCAAACCGCAGGCGCGCCGCCGTCCCACCGCACACAGCACTGTTGCGCCCGAAATCTTCTTTGCCGATGTCAAACCGGGTGACTATGTGGTGCACCTGGAACATGGCGTGGGCATCTATGACGGGCTGGTCAAACTGGAGATCAGCGGCATCGAGCGCGAATACCTTCAGGTCAGCTATGCGCGCAATGATAAGCTCTATGTCCCTGTCCACCAGGCGGACCGGCTGAGCCGCTATGTGGGCGCAGGCGAGAAGACACCCCCCGTCAACCGGCTGGGCACTGCCGACTGGCAGACGGTGAAGGAGCGTGCCCGCCGCGCTGTCGCCGATATCGCCGAAGACCTGCTGCTGCTCTACGCCGAACGCGAAGTCGCCCAGGGGCACGCCTTCAGCCCGGACGGCCCCTGGCAGGATGAGTTGGCCGCCAGCTTCCCTTATGAGGAGACCGACGACCAACTGCACGCCATCGAAGCCGTGCGCCAGGATATGGAATCGGACAAGCCGATGGACCGGCTGATCGCCGGAGATGTCGGCTATGGCAAGACCGAAGTCGCCGTACGCGCTGCATTCAAGGCCATCATGGACGGCAAACAGGTCGCTATGCTGGTTCCAACAACCGTCCTCGCCCAGCAGCACTACCGCACCCTGAGCCAGCGGCTGGCCCGCTTCCCTGTCCGCGTGGAGATGCTCAGCCGCTTTCGCACCCCGGCCCAGCAAGCGACCATCATCGAGGGCATCCGCCAGGGATCGATCGATCTGGTCGTCGGCACACACCGGCTGCTCAGCCAAGACCTGGAGTTCAAGGAACTGGGGCTGCTGATCATCGACGAAGAACAGCGCTTTGGCGTGGCCCAGAAAGAACGGCTCAAACAGATCCGCACCCAGGTGGACGTGCTGACACTCAGCGCCACGCCCATCCCGCGCACGCTGCACATGAGCCTCAGCGGTATCCGCGACATGAGCACGATCAACACGCCGCCCAAGGAGCGGCTGCCCGTCCACACAGTGCTGGCCGAATATGACGACATACTGGTGCGCCAAGCCATCCAGCGTGAATTGAACCGCAACGGCCAAGTCTACGTCGTCAACGACCGCGTGCGCGGTATCCAGCAGTTGGCCGACCGCATCCGCCACCTTGTGCCCGAAGCCACGGTCGCCGTCGGTCACGGGCAGATGCCCGAACGCCAGCTTGAGGACGTGATGGTTCGCTTTTCACAAGGCGAATATGATGTGCTGGTCGCCACGACGATCATTGAAAATGGGCTAGACATCCCCAACGCCAACACCATGATCATCAACCGCGCCACTCATTTCGGCCTGGCGCAGCTTTACCAGCTACGCGGGCGCGTGGGCCGCGGCGCGCAGCGCGGCCACTGTTATCTGCTCTACGACAAACATGTGCCGCTTAGTTTTGACGCGCGCCGCCGCCTGTCCGCCATCATGGAAAGCAGCGAAGAGTTGGGGGCAGGCTTCCGCATCGCCATGCGCGATCTGGAGATCCGCGGCGCAGGCGACCTGCTGGGCGCGCGCCAGCACGGGCACATCGACAGCGTGGGGTTCGACCTCTACACCCGTCTGCTCGCCCAGGCAATCAACGAAGCCAGAGACAAAAAGCAGCGTTTTGAGCAGGCCGTCCAGCAGACCATGAGCACCCAGGTTGCCCAGACCAACGGCGAACCCGTCCCCGAAGGCCAGACGCAGCCATCAGCAGACGATCTGGAATCCCCCTTTGACATCAGCGACCCGCTGGCTCCGCCGGTGCTGCTCGACCTGCCCATTGACGCCCAGATCCCGCAGACCTACATCGAAGAAGAAAGCCTGCGCCTCCAGATGTACCGCCGCATCGCCGGGATCACCCACCCGGAGAGCATTGACGAGATGCGCCGGGAGATGATTGACCGCTTTGGCACGGATGACGAAACCGGATCCGTTCCCGTCGAGGTTGAAAATCTCTTCTACCAGATCCGCGTCCGCATCCTGGCGTTACGCGCCAATGTCCAGAATATCGGCCGCGAACTGGATCAACTGGTGATCCGCAGCGATGCCTTTGAAAACATTGACCGCGCCGCGCTGGAACGCCGTCTGCGCCAGGCATTCGGCCAAATCCCTGCTGGCGAATACGCGCCAGAGGCCATGCCGCGTGTGGCGCGCCGCGCTGTCTACCTGCCCATCGACGAGGAAGAAAAGTGGCGAACGGCCCTTGTACGCACGCTGGAGATCATGGCCTACAGCTAAGGCGTGGGATAGCTGTGGGATAACTTGTGGGATAAATGTGGGATATTGTGTGATAAGTGTGCGATAGCTGTGGGAAATGCGGGATAACTTTGCGCCGCTCCCTCAGAAACGGCTGCCCTCATCGCCGCGCCGCGCGCTTGGCGTACTTCTCCACAGCCAGATCATACGCTTCGGCGAGGAGTGGCTGCACGGTCTCGAATGTGGCCTCACTGGGGTTCAGCACACAGACCCAATGCATCCGTCCATAGACCGGATGCGGCAGCAGTTGATCCAGACTGGTGTAGTCATGGCTGGTATCAATCTCCCTGGCCGAGGGCATCGGCTGATCGCCAAACAGGGATTGAAACGTCGGCTTGCTGATACCGATATTCAGGCGAAAGACGGATGGGCGGTTCAGGTTCGAGACGTTGTCGTAATCGTCGTCCTGGCTCTTGAGGGTGGCGAAATAGATCTCATCCGGCTGGTTGCGGTCAGGGTTGTAGTAAAAGAATCGGTCTCCCCACGCATCGACCACATACACATCGTCAAATGTGCGGGTGATGTATTGGATGATCGAGGCTTCGTCCATCGGTACGGCTCCCGGCGAATCAATCAGCGGACAAGCGGATCTGGAATTCATCCAATATTGTACCCACTTCGGTTGGATGGCTCAACATCGGCAGGTGTCCTGCTGCAACATCGACCACATCCGCCGCAGGCAGCCGCTGCGCCATTGCCGTCTGTAGGGCGAGTGGGAAGTCGTTGTCCGCAGTCGTCCGCACATAGAGACAGGGCACATCTGGCATCGGTTGCATGGACGTGCGATCCGTGTAGACACGCACCGATTCCGCCGAAAACCGCCGGATCACTTCCTGAATCTGTTCTTCGCTCAAGCCCGTGCCCAGGCTGTTGCGGATGGCGGACGCTGGCGGCTGTGTACCT
>CAZYQJ010000185.1:0-4398 GCA_964649925.1 uncultured Litorilinea sp. | reverse complement strand
GATCCATCGCTGCGGCATGGGCAGGGCCGACACGAAAGAGCCACCCGGCTGGGGAATCGGGGCACAAACGGCCACGAAACCCGCCAGATGGCTGCCAATCGCCTTGGCGACTTCCAACCCGATCACGCCGCCGAGCGAGTGGGCCACAATCACAACCGTGTGCATCTCCCAGCCCGAAATGGTGTCAACCGCGGCGCTCACATAGTCCGCCAGCGTCAAGCCGGATCGAGTCTCCCGCGGCTCCTCCCTGTGAGGAAAGTCAAGGCACAAATAGGACGCGCTCAACCGGCTCGCCACGTCATCCCATATCCAACGCCCTAGCCCCGCGCCATGCAGAAACACGAAACCGGGAGGCTGCATGGGGATGCTCCTCCTTGCCCTGCCTGATCTCAATGGGTCGCCAGTTTACGCCGCATCCGCACGTATTGGGCGTAGTCAATTGGCTCGCGCCGCCGCACATAGTCCAGCGTGGCCGGGGCCGCCCCGCGCACATCCAGGATGCGCGGCGTCACCAGCAGGTCAAACGCATCCGACCCCGCGCCGCTGCCATAGCTCACCACCAGGATGCGCTGACCTGGCTGGGCGACATCCAGGATCGCGGTCAGGCCGATCAACGCCGACCCCGCATAGGTGTTGCCGATCTCGTTGACCAACAGCCCTGCCTGCCATTGGTCTGGTTTGAAACCCAACATCGACATGGCGCGCGTGGGGAACTTGCGGTTGGGTTGGTGGAAGACCACATGGTCATAATCCGCCGCCTGCGACCCCATCTCGGCCATCATCTGTTCGGCGGCAGGCACGACATGGCCAAAATAGCCAGGGTCGCCGCTAAACCGTTCGGCATGGCTGGGGTAATGGGTGGTGGGTCGCCGCCAGAAGTCGGTGGTATCCGACACATAGCTCAGCGTGCGTTGAAAGCGCGCCACCGCATCGTCGGCAGGCCCCAGGATATAGGCCGCACCGCCCGCGCCCGCGGTATACTCCAGCGCGTCGCCGGGCCGCCCCTGCGCCGTATCCATGCCAATCGCCAGCGCAAAGTCGGCCATGCCGCTGCCCACAAAGCCCAGCGCGGCCTGCATCGCTTCGGTTCCTGCCTTACACGCAAACTGCCAGTCTGCGGCCAGTGTGGCAGGCGTCGCGCCGATGGCCTCCGCCACAATCGTGCCGGTCGGTTTGACCGCATACGGGTGGCTCTCGCTGCCCACCCAGACGGCGCGCAGTTGGCGCGGGTCAATCTGGGCGCGTGCCAGCGCGTTACGCGCCGCTTCCACGCTCATCGTCGCCGTATCCTCGTCCAGCCCCGGCACAGCCTTTTCCTTCACCGGACTTGCGCTGTGTCCCTCGGTCCACACGCGCGAAATCTCCGCGCCCGGCAGCCGGTATCGAGGCACATACGCCCCATAACCGACGATGCCCACCGCGCGCATAGGTTGATTTAACATAGCCAGTAACCCTTTATCTTCATGTCCACAGGCCGCCCCCGGCCTGATCGATTGAACCATAAACGCCCGCGCCTGCCCGTCAGGGTCCATCCAATAGCAGGGTGAACTACACAAAGGCAGCCGCGCAGCAATTCCAGATGAATTGTAGGCCATATTTGCAACTCAACATGCCTAACAATATCACCCATGCCGGGCATGTTGCCCGACCTACGGTAATCCGGCACTCTTGAGCAGCGATGTGCTTCAACCGGTATGGCTCCTGGGCGGGATCGACGCTTGCAGCTGCGCGACCAACTCCTGGGCGCGTTCCAGGCGAATCTGCCCTTCCCGTACCAACTGCGCCGCGATTTGATCGACCTGTGCGCCGCGTGCCCCTGCGGTCATCGCTACCTGGCGGGCGTGCAGCGCCATATGCCCCTTCTGGATGCCGTCGGTCGCCAGGGCGCGGATGGCGGCCAGATTTTGCGCCAGCCCTACCGCGACCATCACCTCGCTCAGTTGGCGCGCGCTGGTCACGCCAAGGATTTTGATCGCCACCTGCGCCACAGGGTGGCTGCGCGTCGCACCCCCGATCAGCCCTACGGCCAGCGGCATCTCCAGCCGCCCATAAAGCCACGGCCCGTGGCTCTCGACGGGCAAGGAAGCAGGCAGCACCCCCCGATCCGCGACGACATGCCAGTCGGTCAGCGCCGTATACTGCCCGCTGCGTGCCGCGTAGGCATGTGCGCCCGCCTCGACAGCGCGCCAGTCGTTGCCCGTCGCCAACGCCACGGCATCGATACCGTTGAGAATTCCCTTGTTGTGAGTCGCAGCGCGATAGGGGTCGGCCACCGCAAAGGCATTGGCATGGGCAATGGCCTGAATTACCTCTAGGCCAGGCTGATCCGCACTCGCAAACGCCTCTGCCGGAATCGCCACCTCGGCCCAGGCGCGCCGCCGGTCGGCCAGATTGCTGAGGATGCGCAGCAGGGCGCGCCCGCCGCTCAACGCCTCCAGGTGGGGTGCAATGGCTTCCGCCGCGGTGTTGACCGCATTCGCACCCATAGCGTCGCACACGTCAAAGAGCAGATGCACGACCAGCATCGGCACGGTAGGCGTCTCGGCCAGGGCGCGCACCTCAATATCCACCGGCCCGCCGCCCAACCGCGCGATCGTGGGACTGGTGTTGGCACGCGCCAGGAGGTCAGCTTTGGCCGCTAAGATCGCCTCGGTCGCGGCGGCAAAGTCCGGCACGTCCAGCAACTGTATCTGGGCGATCATTACCGATGGCGTGCTGCCCGTAATGAACCCGCCCCCCCTGCGCGCCAGCCTGGCGGCATAGCTGACCGCGGCCACCACCGATGGCTCTTCGACCACCATCGGGATCAGGTAGTCGCGACCGTTCACCAGGAAGTTGACGCCGATGCCGAGCGGCAGGTCATAACGCCCCACCACGTTCTCGATCATCTTCTCGGCCTGCGCCAACGCCATCCCCGTCTGCAGCACGGCGACGTCGGCGGCATCCAGCCCGGCCCAGGCTGCCACCAACGCCACCCGTTCATCCAGCGGCTTTTGATAGAACCCGCTCAGGCGAGACGTGCGCGCACTTTCCATAGTCGTTCGCACTCAGCCGGTGAAGGCGAGCAGGGCGCGGCTGATAGGCGCATCCATCAACTGCGGCGCGACCGCCAGCCCCACCGACAGCGCCAGCACCACAACTGCCAGCCCGATATTGATCGGCTGTTCGCGCATCAGTCGGCGATTCACCAGCGGCCCATACAGGACGCGCGCCAGCCGGATATAGCCAAAGATCGCGCCGCCCGATGCCAGCAGCACCACCGCTGCGGGCTGCCAATCCAGTTCGGCGACGATCTGTAACGCGGCCCAATGGCCGGGGAACCCTGCGCTCAAGGGGAAGCCCGCCAGCCCCAGCCCGCCCAACAGAAACGCTGCGCTGTTCCAGGGCAAGCGGCTGCCCGCGCCCTGTAGATGGTCGAGTGTCATGCCGCCCGTGTGCTGCTCCAGCACCGACAACCCGGCTGCCGCGGTCAACATGCTGACCACGCGCAGCCCAAAGAGAAACAACACCAGCGGCCAACTGCGCGACCCCGGCACAGCCAGCACCAGCAGGATCAGCCCCCAATCGTGCATCGCCGTGTAGCCCCACAGCCGCCCGACGCGGTTACTCCCTGCCGCCGCAATCCCACCCCAGACCGCGGTCGCCAGCCCCAGCCAGTTGAGGTACAGACGCAACGGGGCCAATTCTTGCACAAACGGAAAAGCGGTCGATACACGGTACAGCAGGTGGAGCAGCGCCAACTCCATCAGCAGCAGGATCAACGCCGTCACCACAGGCGGCGCGGACTGGGCAATGGCAGGCTGCGCGCCATTGAACGGAACAGGCGCAAGCAGCAAGATCAGCCCCAGCGCGATCAACTGCCCTGCCACGGTCGCGGCGGTATCGTTCTGCGGGTTGAGTGGAATCTGTTCGATGTACCAGGCCGCCACCAAAAAGAGCGGAAAGCCTAACACCGGCGGGATCAGGCTGCGCAGCGGCCCTGCCGGGCTCACCAGCCGCCCGGCCTGCAAAACAAAGATGCTGATCGCCGTCAGCCCAACCAGCACCATCGGGGTCAAGAGCGGCGGAGCCAGCGGGCCGGTGATCAGCAGCGCCAGCGTGATATACCCGGCCAACAGCACCAGCGCAAACGGCACAAAGCTGTGCCCCTGGCTCAGACAGACTGTCCATAAGAACGCCGCGGCCACTAACAGCAGGCTCGCCACGATGATCGGCACCGCGCCCGACTCCAGCCGGAAGGTGAACCCCAGCCGCTCCAGCGACCCACCCAGGTCTACGATCACGCGCCCGCCAGGCAAAATCCACATCGGCTGTGCCAGGTCAGCCCGCCACAGCAGCAACCCCCAGAAGCCAACCGCCACAGCCCCCACCAGCGCGGTCGTCCGCTCCCAATAACGC
>CAZYQJ010000184.1:0-8730 GCA_964649925.1 uncultured Litorilinea sp. | reverse complement strand
AGCGGGTGATCATGGAAGGCGTGTCGCCGGAAGAATCTGTGGTGCTGGCCGTTGAGGACATCGACAACGCGCTCTCCCGCAGCTAACAAGTCCGGTAGGGCATCCAGTTGCAGGGGCGGGTTGGCTTGCGCCTGCAACCGTCAAGACAATGGTGCATCGATCGGGCGGCCTGGTTCCGTCCGCGCCGGATGGGCCGCCCGATCGATCTAGACTTGAAGAGGTTATCCTGTGCGATTGATTGCCAGAGAACCTACTGTCATACACCCGCGGCGCATCCGGCGCATGAATCGAAGGGCCTGGATTGGGCTTGGGTTTGTGCTGCCCGGCGTTGTGTACTTCGCCATCTTTTTTCTGTATCCGGTGCTGTCGGCGCTGAGTTGGAGTTTCACAGATTATGACCTGGTGACCGACCCGCGCTTCATCGGTCTTGACAACTTTCGATACATGCTTCAGGATCGGCACTTTGTGAACGGGCTGGTCGTCACGCTCAAGTATGTCTTGGGGGTTGTCCCCTTAGTATTTGTGGCTGGCTTTCTGCTGGCGCTGCTCTTCAATCAGGAATTCCCAGGGCGCGCGCTCTTCCGCACCGTCTTTTTTGTCCCCTTTGTCATCTCGATTGTAGCCGCATCGTTTATCTGGCGCTATGTCTATCAGCCCACCTATGGGCTGTGGCCTCAAGTGGCGGGCCTTCTCCATCTGCCCCAGATCAACTGGCTCAACGACGGGCGCTATGCTATCTGGGGGTTGGTGATCATCGCCGTTTGGCGAGTCTCCGGCTACTACATGGTGATCTTTCTGGCCGGTCTCCAGAACATATCCGCCGAGTTGTATGAGGCGGCTGCCATCGACGGCGCGGGCGCGCTGGCGCGCTTCCGCTATATCACCTTGCCCCTGATGAAGCCCATCATGCTGTTCGTGCTGATCGTCGCCACCATCGGCGCGTTCCAGGCCTTCGCACCGGCGCTGTTGGTCACCGGAGGCGGCCCGGCCGGAGCTACACGCGTGCTTCAGTTGTATCTCTATGAGACCGGCTGGCTCTTCCTACGGTTTGGCTATGCAAGCGCCATTGCCGTGTTCATGGTGGTGGTCCTGGCGGCCTTCACCTTCGTGTATATGAAAACGGTCAAGGTTGAAAGCTAACATGCGTTCAGAAACACTTGCGTCGGGCCCCATTCGCACGACACACATGCGCCCCCGGACGTTGGCGGTCACTCTGCGGATCCTCGTTGCCAGGCTCCTGCTCTGGGTTGTGCTGCTGTTGCTCACCATCGCCATGCTTGCACCGCTGGCGTGGATGGTGAGCGGCGCGATGAAAAGCAACGGAGAGGTGATGGCAATCCCGATCCAGTGGCTGCCTTCCGAGATACGGCTGGTGCAGAACTATCGTGACATGACGGGGCACATCCCCTATACGCGCTATTACCTCAACAGCGTGATCGTCGCGGTGGTGGCGACCACCGGAACTGTCTTCTTTTCATCACTGGTGGGGTATGGGCTGGCAAAGTTTGATTTTCCTGGCAAACGCATCTTCTTTGGGTTTATCCTGTCCACTATGATGGTCCCAGGCCAGCTTACGCTGATCGGCCTCTATGTGGTGGTCAAAAACCTGGGCTGGTTGAACACCTATCACGGCCTGATCGTGCCGGAGATGTTGACCGCGTTTGGCATCTTTCTGATGCGCCAGTCCATGCTGGCGGTCCCGGAGGAGTTGCTCGACGCGGCGCGCATCGACGGCGCGGGTGAGTTCCGCATCTTTCACGCCATTGTGCTGCCCCTGGTCAGACCGGCGCTGGCGACCCTCGCCATCCTCGCCGGGACAGGCCATTGGGACTCGTTCCTCTGGCCGCTGATCGTCATTTCAGACAAACGCCTGTATACGCTGCCGGTGGGTCTGCGCTTCTTCCTCAGCGATTACGGCAGCTATTATAACGAACTGATGTTGGGGTCACTGCTGGCGTTGCTGCCGGTGCTGGCGATGTTCCTAGTCTTTCAGCGTGAGTTCATCCGCGGCGTCATCAACAGCGGCCTAAAGCAGTAGATCGCTGCCAGCATCCCGGCAGGTCAGGCGGTGCGCTCGCGGTTGGCTTGTGCGCGCTCGCTCGTTCTCATCAAGGCTAGAGAGGATCCAATGTGAACCGACCCAACTTCATTATTTTTCTGACGGATGACCAGGGCTATGGCGACCTCTCCTGCATGGGGCAGACCGATTTCCGGACGCCGCACCTGGACCGGCTGGCGGCGCGGGGGGTGCGCTTCACCAACTGGTACAGCAATTCGCCGGTCTGCTCACCCTCACGCGCCGCGCTGCTGACCGGGCGCTACCCTGGCAACGCCGGTGTGCGTGCAATCCTGGCCGGTCACCGGACGGCGACCGGGCTGCTTCCGGAAGTGCCGACGATTGCAACGGTGCTGCGTGACGCTGGCTATGCAACAGCCATGATCGGCAAATGGCATCTGGGGTTGGCAGCGGGCAGCAGGCCCGGCGACCACGGCTTTGAGGAGTGGTTCGGCTTCCTGGCCGGTTGCGTCGATTACTATTCACACATCTTCTACTGGGGCATGAACCGGGGCGGTCCAGGCAACGATCCGACACATGACCTGTGGGAAAACGACCGTGAGATCTGGCTGAACGGCGAATATCTCACCGATGTGATCGGCGAGCGAGCCGTCCGCTACATCCGCCGGGCCGCGCGTGGCGAACAGCCTTTTCTGCTGTACGTCCCCTTCAACGCGCCCCACTACCCCATGCACGCCCCACAGAAATACCTGGACCGCTTCCCCGACCTACCCCCAGACCGGCGCATCATGGTCGCGATGTTAAGCGCCATGGACGATGCCGTGGGGGCCATCGTGGACGAGTTGGATCGTCAAGGTCTCTTTGAGAACACCCTGATCTTCTTTATGTCGGACAACGGGCCATCGCGCGAGACACGCAACTGGCTCGACGGCCGCACAGATCCCTATTACGGGGGGTCGGCTGGCGGGCTGCGCGGCCACAAGTTCAGCCTCTTCGAGGGCGGCATCCGATCACCGGCCCTGATGTGCTGGCCTGCGCGCATCCCTGCCGGTCAGGTCATTGACGAGATGGGCGCTGCCATGGACCTCTTCCCCACCTTGCTGGAAGCAGCCGGTGTCGAGGCGGGCGACCTTGAACTGGACGGCCAGAGCATCCTGCCGATGGTGACGGCAGGCAAACCAACGCCCCACACCCGCATCTTCTGGGAGATGAACCAGCAGACGGCTGTGCGGCAGGGTCCGTGGAAACTGGTATTGAACGGGCAGCTGGTCGAAGGCGCGCCGCCGGAGGACGCCGTTCACCTGGCAAACCTGGACGACGATCCGGGCGAGCAGACCAATCTCAAAGACCATTACCCGGAACTTGTTGGGGAACTTAAAACGGCAGCCGAACAGTGGCGTCAGGCGATTGAAGATCGCTGGCAGTCATACTGGCTGCCCAACGCCACCGGGACGACCACCCATCCCCCAAATGCCTGAAACGGCATCTTCAGACCGTACAGACATGCTTGAGCATAAGGAGCTTGCCGTGAACTTTGTTGTCATCACACTGGATACGCTGCGCTATGATTTTATCGGCGCAAATGGCAATGACTGGATCATGACCCCGCACCTAGACCGCTTCGCGCGCCAAGCCACCTGCTTTGATCGCGCCTATGCCGGGTCGTTTCCCACGGTCCCCTACCGGACGGATGTCTTTACCGGGCGTTTTGGACAGCCCTTCCATCCGTGGGGGCCGCTCTCTTGGGAGGCGGTAACGCTGCCCGAATTGATGCGGAACGCCGGTTATGTGACCATGCTGATCCACGATACGCCCCATCTGGTCAATTATGGATTTGGCTTTGACCGCCCATTCCATGGCTGGGAGATGATCCGGGGGCAGGAGGTGGATCGCTATCGCACGGATAAGGTTGTGCGTTCCCACCTGAAATCGGACCCGGCGAAGATGCGCTTTGCCGACACCTACGGCGCACAGTCGGTGCGCAACTTCTTTGATTTTGCCACGGAGGAAGACCACTGCACGCCACGGCTCTTTCAGACAGCCGCGCGCTGGCTGGAGCGCAACCGCGACCATGCGCAGTTCTTTTTGTGGATCGACTCGTTCTCGCCACATGAACCCTGGGACCCGCCGCGCCAGTACGTCGACCTGTATGATCCCGGTTATGAGGGTGAAGAGTTGACCTTTCCGAGCTATGGCTCAGTGGCCCACCTCCCGGCGCATGAGGTGCGTCACATGCGCGCCCTCTATGCGGGGCTGGTTACAATGGTGGACCGGTGGGTGGGCTATTTCCTGGAGCAACTCGAACTGCTCGGGCTGGCCGACGATACGGTCGTGATCATCGATTCCGACCACGGGACCTATGCCGGAGACCGGCTCCTGGCCGGTAAGGGAAATCCGCATTACCAGGAGATCGCGCATACGGTGCACATGGTTCGGATACCCGGACAGCAGGAGGGACGCCGCGTCGGTTCCATTGTGCAGCCCGCCGATCTGATGCCAACCATCCTGGAACTGGCAGGCGTCGAACTACCGCCGGACCTGCACATCCACGGCATCTCGACAGCGCCGCTGCTGCGCGGCGAAGAGGGCGTCCCCCGCGAGATCGCCGTAACCGGCAGCGCCATTGTCGAAGCCAGACCGGGTGCCGGGCACGCCGCGATTACATCACAAGATTGGACGCTGTTTGATTATCCCGATGCGGAACGGCGGCAGTTGTTTAATCTGAAAGACGACCCCTGTCAGGAACATAACGTCATCGCCAGCCATTCGAACATCGCTGCCGACCTGCATGACGCGTTCTTAGAGTTTCTCGCGAAACACGAGGCCAGCGAACCCCTCATCTCCTATTGGAAGGGGGATGGCCAGGCATTGGAAGCCGCTGTCGCAGCCAGCACAGCCAATCCCGTGTATCGCGCCTTTCGTGAAGGCCAACAGCGCGGCCTGGGCCTGACGCCGCGTTCGTTTGTGTGCTCGCCGGAGTTTGGGCCGGGTCGCCCCTGACGCCGACCGGTCTAGCACATATCAGGGCTGGCCGCGGGCGGGTCGCTGGCCGGGAATGACTCCATCGAGGATTCGTCCACGCAATCGACCTCGCCCGTCGCCTCCTCTGCAGGGGTCGCGCCCGACGCGCTTGCCCCCTGATAGGCGCGCCCTAGCCCGGAGAAGATCGGCACCCCAGAAGCCCCTTCCGCCATTGCTCTGGTCTGCGGCACAACCCCCAGGGCGAACCGGTGAAGCTGGTCTTCGGCGTGTTCCCCCTCCATCAACAGGAAGGTATCAATGCCTGCCTCCGTGGCGAGCGTGAACACCTGCTGTGCCCACTGGTTGACGCTCCCCTGAAAAGGCGTATCACTCCCAGCCTGGGTGATAAGCCCCGTGATGGGCAAGATGCGCCGGATCTCCGATGGGTCGCGGCCCGCCGATGCGGCGGCCTTGTCCAGATGCTGGCTCAACGCTGCCAGTTCGTCCGGCTGCACACGGGCAGATGGATCCGCTATCCAGCCATCGGCAAAACGCCCGGCCAACGCCAGCGTGTGCGGATCACTGCCCGCCAGCCAAATGCCGATAGGACGGGTGGGTAGCGGGCCAGGCTGCCAGTCCGCAAGCCGGTAGAAGTTGCCGTCAAAACGGGCAGACGGATCCCCTCCCCACAAGAGGCGCAAGACCTGGATGGCTTCCTCCAGCGCAGCGGGTGCATCCTCCTCGCGCCGCGGCTCGCCCTCTGTGACCGCCAGGGGGTTGTCGACGACGTTCGCGCCAAGCCCGATGGCGGCCAGGCGGCCATTGGTCAGCAGATCGAGCGAGGCAGCAGCCCTGGCATATACGGTCATGGCGTGCAGCGGCGGGCCAGCCGCCAGTGTAAAAAGTGAAATGCGGGATGTTTCCGCACCAATGGCAGTCAGTAGAGTCCATGCATCATGATAAGTGGGATTCGTAGGGTGATCCTGGACGCCGACCCAATCAAGCCTTAACGTTTCGGCCAGCGCTGCCAGCCGCAGCGGGCGCATCGGGTCCGCCGCAGTCGGGATCGGGCAGAAGCCAAATTGCAGGTGCCTTTCGTAGTTCATCACAGCCACGTTCCTTTCCGCGCGACGAGCCGCGGCGAGACATCGATCAGGCGCGCTGATTTCGCAAACAAAGCGTACCTCTCTTATACCCCGCGAGGCTGGGTTATGGTGTGTCTGCGCTTACTTTGGCCTGTGGAAATCGGTGGAAAGGAGGTAGGGTGTACGGGTGAGAGGCTTTAGCGCGGATACCGCCGCAGCAGCCAGGGCAACAACACGAACAACTGCCGGAGGTGATACCACGCAATCCGCCGCGGCTTTTGAATCGTTTGCAGTTGGATCGGGATTTCGGCGATGACCCCACCCAGAGACAGCACTTCCAGCGCAAAGATGCCGCAAATGCACAGCCCGCGCAGTTCCAACCGCCGCGCCAGGTCGGTACGCAGGGCGCGAAACCCTGTCCCCGAATCACCGACCGGCCCGCGCAGCCCGGCCAGCCACGTCAGCACGCGCTCGGACGGGCGCGGCACGATGTCGCGATGACCCTGCACCATATCGGCCTCCCCAGCCAAGATGGGCGCAACCAGGTCCGGAATGGCCGCCACAGGAAACTCACCGTCGGCATCCACCACCACCACGACCTCGCCCTGCGCTTCGGCAAACCCACGCTTGATGGCGGCGATGTACCCCTGGTTGGCGGGCTGCGTGATCACGCGCGCACCGGCGGCGCAGGCTTCAGCGGCGGTTGCGTCACGGCTGGCATCGTCGATAACCAAAATCTCATCGACCATCCCGTGCAGCGCGGCGACCGTCTTGCCGACGCGTCCCGCCTCATTGTAGGCGGGAAGGACAGCTGTAATGGTCATATCTCATCCACCTCGCTGCCCGCCATTTGGATGCGGCGCAAGTGGAGAAATCGATCCAACAGCTCCTGAATGCCAACGACCAAACCGACCTGCGGCTGCCAACCGGCGGCGCGCAGCGCGCTGGCATCCACCTCAAAGGATACATGGGTGCGGATATCCTGCTCGGTCATGTGGACGGGCACGTTGGGTCGCGTGGCGTGGACGGCATCCACCACCTCCAGCACAGAGGGCGAGGCAGTGACGACGTTATAGACCAGGCCAGGCAGGTCGCCTTTCATCGCTAGGCGCACCGCAGCGGCGGCATCGCGCACATGGACGAGCGGCCTGCGCTGCTTGCCGTCGCCATAGACGGTCAGCGGGCGGCCCACCCCGGCCAGGTAGGCAAAACGGTTGGCGAAGGCATCAAAGCGGGTCACGGGCGCAAGGCCATAGAGCGTGCCAATGCGCAAGATGGTGGGGTGCAGCCCGCGGCTGACCGCGGCCAGTATGGCCTGCTCCGCACCCAGTTTGGAATGGGCATAGGGGCCAGTGGGGCGGCAAAGGCTGCCTTCGTCGTGCGGGCCGCCCGCGCCATACACGGCAGACGTGCTGGTAAAAACAAGCCGCGAGACGCCGGTGGCGAGACAGGCTTCGACCAGTTGGGCGCTGCCCCAGTGGTTGATCTGCTCCAGCCAGGCAGGATGGTCAAAGTTGAGCGGCGTGCGCACCAGCCCGGCCAGGTGGATGACCGCATCACAGCCGCGCAGCGCCAGCCGCAGCACGCTGGGGTCGAGGATATCACCTTCGATAAACTCGTAGGTCACGCCCTTCGGCAGATCCATCAGGGCGCGGATCTGCCCCTGCTGCAAGTTGTCCAAGATACGCACGGTACTGGGCGGCGGGAGCCATGCAGCCAGTTCACGGATCAGTTGTGACCCAAAATAGCCGCAGCCGCCGGTGACAAGGAGCGTAGAGGGGGTTGGCATAAAGCACACAGAGCCTTTCGGCATCGTCGCGGCGACTGCCGCGACCGGAATCGATTAGGGTACGGCGGGCGGTTCCACATGCAGCCCACATTCAGTCTTGGCTGTACCCGCCCAACGACCGGCGCGCGCGGGTTCGCCATCGGTCACAGGCCGCGTGCAGGGCGCACAGCCAATGCTCATATAGCCACGGCTCAACAAGGGATGGACAGGCAGATCGTGACGGTGGATATAGCGCCAGATATCGGCCTCCGTCCAGGTCGCCAGCGGGCAAACCTTGATCTGCCCGTTGCGCTCACGCGTGACCACTGGCGTGTTGCGGCGGTTCTCGGTCTGCTCGCGGCGGATGCCGGAGATCCAGCCCGCCAGCCCGGCCTTGACCTGCTGCCACGGCTCAACCTTGTTGAGGTGACAGCAGAGGTCGGGGTCAGTGCGGTGGAGTTCGCCATAGCGGCGTTTGAACCCGGCATGGCCGATGAGCGGTTGGAGCGTGAGTACACGCAGGCCCAAGCGTTCCACCAGTTGATCGCGAAAGGCCAGCGTTTCTGGAAAGTGAAAACCGGTATCGAGGAAGTAGATGGGTAGGTCCGGGATCGTGCGGGCGATCAGGTGCAGCAAAGGCAGGCTTTGCGTCTGGAAGGACGACGTCGCGGCCACGTTCGGGGCCAGGGTGTCCCAGGCCCAGGAGAGGATCTCCTCGGGTGGTGCGGTTTCCAGCCGGGTGTTGATGTCGATCAGGGTTTGGTCGTCCATTCTATGAATCCGGATACTTGACCCAGACCGGGTCCCAGGCCTCAAAGGGCAAAAAGGTCAGTTGGCGCTCATTGCTGCCGTCGCTGTCCATGATCCAGAGTTGACGCTGCCCGCCCCCTCGGTTGGAG
>CAZYQJ010000183.1:0-8843 GCA_964649925.1 uncultured Litorilinea sp. | reverse complement strand
CCAGGCGACGCGCCAGCACAGCGACCTCAGCCTGGGTGCAAGCCCGCGCGGCTCGCTGGCGCTCTACCGCGGCGCTCAGGCGCGCGCGGCCCTCCTGGGGCGAGACTACGTGCTGCCGGACGACATTCAGGCATTGGCCCCACTGGCGCTGCCCCACCGCTGCATTGTGAACCCCGAAAGCGCGCTGCGCGGACGCTCCGCCCAGCGTATTATTAGCGAGATCATGGAGCAGACTCCGCTGGAATTGGGGGAGGTGTAGCCATCAGGGTGCTGTACCGCTGCCCTGGTGATGTGGTGTGTAGAGGTTCGCAGGGATGGCAATTCATTTCCGACGTCTTCTCTCCGGGCGTGGCTGCCGGTGGTGGATAGATCGATTCCTCGTCGGCACGTTGTTTGTCCTGCTTATCTTCGGGGCAGGCGTGTGGCTGGCCGGGACGACGGCACGAGCCGACCTCGCCAGCCAATACCCACCGCCAGGACAGTTGGTGGATATTGGCGGCTACCGGCTGCATATTCTCTGTCTGGGCGAAGGCAGCCCCGCGGTCATTTTGGAATCGGGAGCCACCGATTTTTCCTTACAGTGGTCGTTGGTCCAGCCCGAAGTCGCCACCTTTACGCGCGTCTGCGTCTATGACCGCGCTGGGTTTGGCTGGAGTGACCCCGGCCCCTATCCGCACACAAGCGACGTGATCGTGGAGGAGCTTCACCGTCTCTTACAGGAGGCCGAGGTAGAACCGCCTTATGTGATGGTGGGCCATTCGTTCGGCGGCATGAATATTCGTCTGTACGCCCATCGCTATCCCGAAGAAGTGGCCGGGATGGTGCTGTTGGATGCGCTGCATGAGGCGCAGTTCTTGAACTCGCCGCTGCTGCTGCGTGCCGCTAAACTGTTTTTGCCGCTGGTCCGCATCTTTCCGTTGTTGACCTCGCCCGAACTGTTGGCCCTGTTCCCGGAACAGATCCCGGTGCGCGGGCTGACAGGCCCAGCCGCCGACGCCTATCGTTCTGTGGTGGCGACTACACGCTATTTTGCGGCGGCCCTGGACGAAACGCGGTCGCTCGAACAGAGTGTGGCCCTGGTACGTGAAGCGCAGATCGCCGGGCTGGGGAATATCCCGCTGATCGTCATCAGCCGTCAGGTGGCCTTCCCGCTGCCGGGCGCGCCGGAGTCCCTCAGCCAGCAGTTTGAACAGGAGTGGCAAACGCTCCAGTTGGATTTTCTGTCGATGTCGCCCAACAGCAAACACCTGATTGCCGAAGGCAGCGGCCATCATATCCAACTGGCGCGGCCCGACATCGTCATCGAAGCCATTCGCGAGGTGGTTCAGGCCGTGCGTGCACAGCAGCAGCACGCCTCACCGCCCTAGACGCAGGTTGTAAGCGCGGAAACCGCTATGCATAATCTCTTTTGGTCGGTTTTGATCCTCTTTGTTATCGCCGTGTTGTTCCGGCTGGATTGGGTCTATTACCTGGTCTATGTCGTGGGTGGGGTCTGGATCTTTTGCCACTGGTGGATCCGCCGCGCCTTTCGCAAATTGAACGTGCGCCGCGCCATGGCGACCCGCGCCTTTGTGGGTGAGCGTATCCCCGCGCAACTGGAATTCGACAACCAAAGCTGGCTGCCGCTGCCCTGGCTGCTGGTCGAAGACCGTGTGCCGCTTGACCTCAAGGAGACCGATTCCTATCGGTCGGTGATCGCGGTGGGAGGCAAGTCGCATGTGGCTCATGAGGAACTGCTGCACTGCAAACGCCGCGGCTATTATCCAGTCGGCCCTTTGACGCTCACCACGGGCGACCTCTTTGGTTTTGCCGAAGCCTCCTGGCAGGAGGCCAACCCTATCCATGTGACAGTCTACCCGCAAGTTGTGCCGCTGCATGATTTGGGGCTGCCGAGCCGGTCGCCGTTTGGCGTACTCAGCAGCCGCCAGCGTCTCTTCGAAGACCCCAACCGCATGGCCGGGGTGCGGGACTATGCGAGCGGCGACAGTATGCGCCGCATCCACTGGAAGGCGAGCGCGCATGAAGATGTGCTGTTGGTCAAGAAGTTTCAACCTGCCATCGCGCTCAACGTGATGGTTGTGCTGGACTTGAACCGCAAGGCTTACCCCATCAGCGGCGCGATCGGCGTCAGCGAGTGGGCGATTGTCGTGGCGGCGTCGGTGGCCAGCTATGTAACCGACCAACGCCAACCCGTAGGGCTGATCACCAACGGGGTGGACTCTGTGATCGGCGAAACCACCGCGGCCATCCCCACACATCAGGGGCAGGGGCACTTGATCGCCATCCTCACCGCCTTGGCGCGCGTGCAGATGCAGGACGTCGAACAAAACCTGTCGGCCTGGCTGCCGCGCCGGATTACCGAACTGGAATGGGGCACGACGCTGGTGGTGGTGACACCCCAACTGAGCGAGGATGCCCTATGGATGCTGCACGGCGCATACCGCCGCGGGTCGAATGTGGTGGTGATGGTCTGTACGGCGCAGCCCGAGTTTGACCACCTGCGCGCCCAGGGGGAGCGGCTCGGCGTGCGCCTGCACCGCACCATCTGGGAAAAAGACCTGCATGCGGTATGATAGACTGTAGACGGTCGCAAATGGCCCAACCTGGATCAAAGCGAGCAACCTGTGGCGGAAACGCACGTACGACTTCCCAGCCCTGACGGCGAACCTGAAGACGCCCCGTTGACCCCGGTCGATCTCTATGACCAGCCGTGGATGCAGTCGGTGCTGCGCCCGCTGTTCATTGCGGTCATGGCCGGTTGTCTGGTGCTGGCGCTCCTGACCTTCATCCGCCGCCTGGTGCCAGGTCTGCCCCCGGTCTATACCCAACTGCTGGTCGTGGTGGGCATGGGTGCATCGGTGGTGGGCAGCATTACGACGACCTGGCTCGCCCAACCCGGCCAGCGCGGCAAGCGCAACATCGGCTATCGAACTGCCGAACTGGCGTTGATCTTGATGGTGACGCGCATCGCGATCTGGCTGGCGGCGGGCAACTGGCCCGGCATCGAATTCTTTTTCGTGCGCCCGCTCGACGCGCTGTTGGACGGCTATTTTCTGGTGGGGCTGGTGGTGGTCTTTCTGGCGTGGGTGATGTCCACGGCCATGACCGATGACCTGCTCGCCATGGCGTTGCAGCCCGACGACCTCTATTTGACCCATACCTTTGGCGACCGCTGGCAGGACACAGCACGCCCCGTCTATACCGACCGGCCCGCCATCCTGCGCCGGTTTGTGGCGCGCTGGGTCGTGGGCGGCATCTTGCTGGTGCTGTTTGCCGCCGGGTCACGCATGGAACTGCCGCGCAGTGGTTTCTTTGGCATCATGCGTCAAGCCATTGACCCCACGGTTATCACAGCGATTGTCATCTATTTCCTGCTGGGGCTGGTGCTGATCAGCCAGGGACAGCTTGCGCTCCAGCGGGCACGGTGGACGCTGCAAAAGACGCCCAGCGCGCCGGGCGTGCTGCGCAACTGGCCGGTCTATGCCCTGCTGCTGATCCTGGTGGTAGGCGTGGTGGCCGCGCTGATGCCGTTGGGCGGCACATTTTGGCTGGCGCGCATCCTGACCGCCATCATCGCCGCCATCTACACGGTGCTGTTTGCTATCTTCCGCTTTTTTCTGTCCCTCTTTTTGCTGTTGGTTTCGTGGTTGACCGGCGAACCCACCGAGACACCCCCTCCGCCGCCGCCCACCGTGCAGCCGGCCATGCCCGAAGCGCCGCCGCCGGTCGAGCCAGCCTTGCCGCCCTGGGCCGGGGGTGCGGTCTTTTGGCTGTTTATCGCGCTGTTGTTGGGGTATGCAGCCTACATCTATTTTAGCGGTAAGGGGTTCACCTTTGTTTGGCTCCAACAGCTTTGGCGGATGCTGCAGGTACGCTGGCATCAGTTGTTTGGCGCTTATCGGGGTTGGCAGGCGGCGCGCATCGCCGCGGCGCTGGCGCGTGCCCAGGCTGAAGACGGGGAGACCCGGCGCAGGCTGCCCAGTTGGTTGCGTTTTCGTAACCTAGACCCGGAACGCCAGGTGCGGTACTATTACCTTTCAATCCTGCATCACGCCGCAGAAGCCGGGCTGCCACGTCAAAAATCCGAGACCCCTTATGCCTATGGCCCGCGGTTGGCAAACCATCTGCCGCCGGACGAAACCGCGCCCGAAGCTGTGACCGATCTAACGGACGCCTTTGTACAGGTGCGTTATGCTGGGAGCCAGGTTTCGTCGGAACGCCTGGCGCAGGCTAAATCCCGCTGGGCGCAGCTAAAACGCTTACTGCGTTTGTAACCGATTCCACAATCGGCCAAAAATCTTTCCTTGACGCCCCTTGCCGACCTTGTTATAATTACACTGGTGGGAAAGAGCGTTTTGTCAGACTGTCTCCGGTACGGGGGGCTTAATCCTGCACTATTCGCCCGGCCTAATTATTTGGAGCGACTCTAAGATGTCAGACGCGGAACAATTCAATGCCGAAATGGACGACGCGCAACACCTGAGTGAAACCCCACACGCCGAGGATTCACCGCTGAACGGCCAGCCAGAGGAAGGCCAGCCGGGTGAGGTTCAGATGGAGGATGTTCAATCCGGTGAAGAGCAGCCCGGTGAGGATCAGCCCAGTGTGGACGAACCTGCTATGGATCAAGCTGGTGATGAACTGGGGGCATCTGATCTGGAACTGTTCGAACAATATCTGGATCAAGACCTGGATCTGGACTTGCCCGGCCGCGGTGATCTGCGTGAAGGTGTGATCGTTGAGATCCGGCCCAGTGAACTGCTGGTCAATGTCGGCAGCAAACGCGATGGCGTTGTTCCTCAATCCGATTTATCGCGTCTCGACCAGGACTATGTTAAAAGTCTGCGCGAGGGGCAGACTGTGGATGTCGTTATCACCCGCCAACCGGATGACGATGGCATCTTTGTCTTGAGCATGGCCGACGCCCTCCAGCAGCGTGATTGGATTACAGCCCAGGAACAGCTGGAGAGCGGCGAGATCACCACGCACACGGTAGTGGGCTATAACAAGGGGGGCTTGACGGTCGAGTATAATCACCTGCGCGGCTTCGTGCCAGCCTCGCATATTGTCGATATGCCGCGCAATCTCTCGGAAGAGCAGCGCCGCGCCGAGCTTGAAAGCCGGATCGGGCAGACAATGCGGCTCAAGGTGATCGAGGTCGAACGCCGCCGCCGCCGTTTGGTCATGTCCGAATCACTGGCCGAACGTGAATATCAGGCACAGCGGCGGGAAGAACTGTTCAAGACGCTGCATGTGGGCGATGTCATCACCGGCGAAGTGCGCAGCCTGCGCCCCTTTGGTGCCTTTGTCGATATCGGCGGGTCGGATGGCCTGCTGCATGTAAGCGAAATCGGTTGGGCCAACATCAACCACCCGCGTGATGCGCTGGAGGTGGGCCAGACGATTGATGTGCAGGTGATCCGCATTGACCCAGAGTCACAGCGGATTGGTCTCAGTCGCAAGCGGCTGCTGCCCAACCCGTGGGACACTGTGGAGGAGCGCTATCACCCTGGCGATGTCGTGCCCGCCACGCTGACCCGGATCGTGGACTTCGGCGCATTTGCCGAACTGGAGCCGGGGATCGAAGGGCTGATTCATATCAGTGAACTGGCTGACATCACAGTGGCCGAGCCATTGAAGACGGTGCGCGTTGGCGATGAAGTGCAGGTGAAGGTGCTGCGTGTGGATCGCAAGCGCCAGCGCGTGGGGCTGAGCCTGCGCCAGGCCATGTTCCCGGATAGTCCGGTGGACGACAGTCTGGGTGAATAACCCTGTGTGACAGAGCCGCAACGACTCGAACCGCAGCCTTAAAACCGTCCGATCGTTTGTCAAGTAGCTGATTATACAGTATACTTCGGGGGTTTGGAGTATACTGTATTCGTTTGCGCCCTACTTTCCTTGTGCGCCGTACCGTGCACAGCGCGTACAAGGTGATCAATTGCGCGCTGCGTATTGTTGGCTGTGCCGGTGGGTTGGCAACCGGCTTTAGTTCATCCGGAAAGGGGGTGAGTCTGAATGAGTGTAGAACTGCGACCTGGTGAGTCTCAGGAGAGCATCCTGAAGCGATTCCGCAAGGCAGTCGCCGAGGCGCGCATTCTGCCGATTGTCCGGCAAAAGCGCTGGTTTACATCCAAGAGCGAAGTCAAGCGCATTAAGCGCCAAAAGGCAATCCGCAAGGCCCAACGTGGCGCAATGCGGCGGAACTCATAATTATCGAGCCAAACCGCTGGCGGCGCACCTCTTTGTGGATGATCATGGCGAAGGCTGCAGCGGGTTGTTTGGACGGTCCAAGTGAGGATTGATCACCGGCGAAGGGTCTTGTGGCTGTCTTCGCCGGTTGATTTCCTCATCGAGATGTAAGGCGTTTGAACAGTATTTTGTTAATTCATCCAAGAACGGAGTTACATGGCTGAAGAAACCATTACCTTAGAGGGGAAGATCGTCGACACCCTGCCCAATGCAATGTTCCGCGTGGAACTGGAAAACGGGCATCAGGTGCTGGCCTATCTCTCCGGCAAGATGCGGAAGTACTATATCCGCGTGCTGCTCGGCGATAAGGTCAAGGTCGAGATGAGTCCCTACGACCTGACGCGCGGGCGCATTACCTACCGTTATCGCAACTAGCGGCAACGCTTAGCAGACAGGTAAATCGGATCGCTAGCTCGCCCAAGTGAAGGCCTTGCGGCCTCTGCGTGGGCTATTTGTATTGGTGTTGGAAGTGGCAACAGTGAGGGCAGCAGGGCAGGCCGGTCAACCCGCCTGTCCTTGTTGTTGGCGATAGACGGTGACCGCACGGCGGGCGACGGCTTGTTCTGCCGGGTAAGTGAGCAGGCGCTCGGCGTCGTCCAGCCCTACCCAAAAGGGGCGAAAATCAACGGCATCCCTCAAGGGGCGCGGCTGCGTCTCATCACCCACTTTGGTCATCAAGTAGTAGTATTCGGTGCGGCGATAGTGGTCGCCTTGATAGTCGTATTCGACAACGGCACGGCCTAGATCGGCCACGACCGCCAACTGGGCCAGACCTGTTTCTTCGATTGTCTCGCGTAGGGCGGCTTCGACTTCGCTTTCGCCCGGTTCGACATGTCCCTTGGGCAGCCGAACTTCATCCCGGCTGGGGCGATCCAGCAGCAGCATTTGGCCTTGATGGATGATGACGCCGCCTGCGGCTACGTATTCGATGGTTTTCATGGCTAGGCAGGATCGCCCTGGACCACCGGGTTGACGAAGAGTTGCTCGGCCAGTTCGCTGCCCAGGATCTGGGTGTGGGGGCTGCCGCTGTCCCCATTGGTGAGGTTTGTCAACTCGAGTGTGACAGGCCCGTTAAAGGGGGCCACATCCAGCAGTTTGAGCGCGCGGCCTGGGGTGAGCTTTAGCTGGCTGAGATAGCGCAGCACGCTCGGTTCATGGTTGGCCACGCGGCGCAGGACGGCTTGCTGCCCCGGCTGCAGTTCCACCAAGGAGCAAAGCGGCTCATCCGGCAGCGTGCCGTCTTTGCGGGGGATGGGGTCGCCGTGAGGGCAGTGGGTCGGGTATCCGCACAGGCGATCCATGCGGTCTTCGAAGGCGGCGCTGACGGCATGTTCTAGCCGGTGCGCCTCGGCTTCAACTTGATCCCAGGTAAAGCCCATCACCTGAATCAAAAAGACTTCAAGCAACCGGTGGCGGCGAAGTAACTGGAGCGCAGCCAGCCGTCCTTGCTCGGTCAGCGTAACGCCATCGCTGCTCGACCGTTCCACAAACCCCGAATCTTGCAGCCGCTTGAGCATGCTGCTCGCCGCCGGGGGAGAAACGCACATCTTCTCGGCCAATGCCGAGGTGGTCACTCGTTCTTGTGTTCCGGCTAATTGATAGATGGCTGCCAGATATTCCAGCATGCCGTCGGTGGTAAGACCGCAGAAGGTTTGCATAGATGAATTTATATGGGTGAATTTTTATGATATAGCTGATAAAAATCTCGCCTTATTGTACGGGGTATCCAGTTGGCTGTCAATTTATTACCGCTGTATTGGCACAGTAAGCGGATCGTTTGACCCAAACAATCGAAATACAAACCTCTAATCGTAGGACAAAGCCTGTGATGTTGACCGAACTGATCTTGATCCGTCATGGAGAAACCGAGTGGAACCGCCAGGGCCGTTTTCAGGGGCAGCAGGATAGCCCGCTGACGCCCGCCGGGGTGGCGCAGGCAGAGGCCATCGGCGCGCACCTACGCAGCCAGGGCATCGCCGCGCTCTATGCCAGCGACCTGGGCCGCGCCATGCAGACGGCTGCCCCCATCGCTGCTGCGACCGGGTTGGAGATCATCCCCGAAACAGGTCTGCGCGAGCGCAACCTGGGGCTGTTTGAAGGGCTGACGCGGCCCGAAGCCGAGGCGCGTCATGCTGAAGCCTTTGCCGCTTATCTGGCGCGTGACCCGGATTACGTGTTGCCCGGCGGCGAAAGCCTGCGCCAGTTGGAGGATCGCGGCCGCACCGTCTTGGCGACGCTGGCGGTGCGCCATCCGGGGCAGCGGGTGGCTGTTGTGTCACATGGCGCGCTGTTGACCCTCTTTGTACGCGCTGTCATGGGCGTGCCGCTGCATGTGCATTCGGGCTTTCTGGTCCGCAACGGCAGCATCAGTTGGGTGGCGCACAAGGCGGATACTCACGGCCGCGCGCTCACCGACTGGCTGATTCTAAGCATTGGCGAGGTAACGCATCTCAACGGGCATGCCTAGAATTTGCAATTCGGGCGTTCTTGTGTTATGTTAAGTAGTGCGGTTTGGATGACAGCGTCAGGTTGAATGGGTGAGTACGCGGATTTCCGGCGCATTGCCAGGCGCAATGCTGGTTTTATTGTTAAGT
>CAZYQJ010000182.1:0-8852 GCA_964649925.1 uncultured Litorilinea sp. | reverse complement strand
GTGGCGGTTGCGAGCATAACGCGAGCCGGGATTGCCCAGCCCGACGATCATCTTGATGTTTGACATAAATCCGCAGGCACCCCTGGAAAGCACAAACGGCAAGCGCGCTGCATGGCGGCCCTTGCTCGTGCAAAGGATGATTCAGATGGACGCCCGCCGACTGCTTAGGGTTTAGCTGTACTGCTGCCAGACCCAGTCAAACAACCGCGTTCCGGCATAGATGGCGACCACGCCCAGGAAGAGGGCGGCGGAAAAGCGCACGCCGTTAAAGAACTGGGCGCGCAGCCGGTTGAGTGAGAGCGCTTCCCCCAGTTCCCGCGTGACGCTGCCGCCGCTCTCGCCGCCCCCCGTCACTTGATCCAGGGTGATGGTGTCGGTCGTGACCGCGCCGCTTTCGGGGGTAGCCGTCGGCATCGCGGCGGCATTCGGGTCCGATGGCACAGCGGCCCCCTCGACGGACGCTTGTGGTGCGGGTGTGTTTCCCCCCACTGGCGGCTGGGCGACCTGGCCCACCACAGGCGTGGGCTGGGGCGCGGGCGTAAAGGTCATCGTCGGGATCGGCGTTGGCGTCGGCTCAGAGGGCGTTTCGGTTACCTCAGGCGTCGGCGTGACGTCGGACTGGTTGACGCTTAGGTTCTGGGCAAAATACTCGGCATAGTTGCCGTCATTCTTGACGACACGCAGCCGCAGACTATAGATGCCTGGAGCCAACCCGCTCGCCTGCCACACCCCTAACTGCCCATCGACGACAGGCACCGTGTTGCCGTCGAAATAGATATAGGCGTCATCGCCGCTTGGCTCCATCTTGTAGTGAAGCTCATACTTTTGGAACGGGTCGATTACAGCCGTCCCAAAGATCGGGATATCGCCGTTGACGGTTGCGCCGGTGGGGGGTGATGTGAGGCCGGTTTGGGCGTGCAGCGGCGCGGGCTGGGCCCTGAGGCTCCAGCCCACGACCAGGACGACCAGCAGCGCGCGGAGCGCAGCCCACGGGCGCAGCCTACTGTTCAAACGTTGCATAGACGGAACGGATACTGCCTTTCTCCACCGGGTGACCCACCGCCCGGCAAGACCACTCGACAAAAGCGATGATGGACCCCTAGCTGCCCGCCACCTGGTTATCGATGGCGGCCTTGATCTCATTATAGTCAAAGGGGTTGTTCATCAATCTATCCCCGACCAAGATCGAAGGCGTGGCGTTGAGACCCAGGCTGAGGGCTTCATTGGCGGAGGCCGCGGCCTCATCCCGGTATTTCTGGCTGCTCATGCACTCCAGGAAGGTGCGGCTGTCCAGCCCCAACTCGTCGGCGTACTGTACCAGGGCATCCAGCACGTAGCCTGGCTGGCCGCGATCTTGCGCGGCAAACAGGCGGTTATGATAGGTCCAGAAAGCGCCCTGGTCGGCTGCGCACAGGCTGGCCTGGGCTGCCATGTCGGAACCGGGGCGATGGCCGGACAGCGGGAACTGGCGGAACTCCAGCTTGACCTGGCCGGGCTTGACATATTCCTCGATCAACTGCGGCTCGATGGTGGCTGTCCATTGGCGGCAGGCCGGGCAGAGAAAGTCTTCCCACATGTAGACCGTTACCGGCGCGTTCGGATCGCCCATCACGTTGCGGTTGAGCCATTCAGCGGGGACGTCGGGCGCCTCCACGGCGACCGCACTTTGGCGGCTATTGAGGGCAACCGCCAACACGACGATCAAGACAACCGCTGCGGCAATGCCGACGATCCAAATCCCGATGTTGCTATTGCTGGTGCTTTTGCTGCGTGTGCGCGCGCGGCGTGAGGCGCTGATACTCTTTGACATTAGCCAGTTATCTCCTGCTCAACAGACTCCTGCTCAACGGACATTGTGAACGATGCCTCAGTATACGTAAAACCCAAGACGGGGGCAAGATGTTGGGCTGCCAGACAGCTATTGCCAAGTGCTGGCTGCAAAGACTTTGGCAAGGATGGCGGCGCGGCGTTCGGGGTCGGCAAAGCGAGGCTGCCCGTAGTCATGGAGCAGGGTGGGCATCAGTTGTGTGCTGATGTGACGCCCGGCATAGATGGTGTGTTTTACGATCAGCCCTTCACGCGTGTCTTCATCCCACATTTGGTCGAAATAGAGGTTGCCCAAGCCGTAGAGGATCAGCTTGCCGTCCAGGATTTCTATTCCCTGGGGCACATGGCTTTGCACGCCGGTGACGATATCAGCCCCGGCGCGCACCAACGCCGAGAAATCCAGCTGCTGATCGAGCAGGGGTTGGGTATCGTAGCTCTCCTGGTACTGGAGTTCGGCCAGGACTAGGTCGGCGTCATGTTGTTCTTTGATGGCGCGGATGGTGGCGGACATAATTGCCAGGTCAAAGGGCGCGCTGCCAGGGCTGGAATCGGTGGCCCAGGCCGAGGGAGGGCCGTAGCTGTTGGCCCCCAGGAAGGCAAGCCGGTTGCCGTTATGTTCGATATAGAGCGGGGCGAAGGCACTGTCCCGGTCTGCGCCGCCACCGTAGACGGGCAGCCCGGCCTCGGCATAGATCTCCAGCGATGTGAGCGCGTTCTCCAGCCCGAAGTCGTTTTGGTGATTGCCGGTCAGCCCGATGATGTCCGCGCCAGATGCCTTCAGCGTTGCCATGTAGCTGGGCTTGCTGCAAAAGACCAGGTTGTCGCGGTCGGTATTGGTCTCACAGTCCGGCACAAAGGGGACTTCATTGCTGATGGCCGTGATGTCGGCGGCGGCGAGTTCCGGGCCGACGACCTGCGCGGGCCAGTCATCGCCCAACTTGTCCATCTGCTCTGCGGTGAGCCGCACCATGGCGGTGACGCCGGTCATGGCAACAACCGTGAGCCGCTGGGCATCTCGGTTGGTGCGCGGCAGCAGGTCCATCGCCTGCACGACGGCCTGGCCGGTGGCTGCCGGGCCTGGGTGGGCATAGACCACGGCTACCAGGGGGTAGGCTGTGGGGTTGAACTTGGCCGCGTTCTCGATGGGAGTCTGCCCATCGACCGTATAAACGGCCAGTCGAGGCACAAGTTGGTCAAATGGGATCAACGCCAGGATGCGGGTATCGCTCCACACAGCATCGGTCAGTTCTTCAGGCGTGGCGTAGGTCGTGACAGTCGGCCCCGGTTCGCCCAGGATTTGGGTCAACGCCGGGAGGGTCTCTTCGAGGATGGCGACACTGCGAAAGGTGCGCCCGCCTCCGGCCCATGCCTGTTCGATGCCGCGCATCCGCAGCGACAGATCAATGGTGTCGAAGCGGGTGGCGGCAGCAAAAAACTGCCGGTAGGCCACGTCGCCACCGTCTTCGTTCCAGTCCAGGATCACGCTGGTGTCGGGTGCATCGGCGGGCGCAGCGCGCACACCAGCATATGTCAGGTGCAGTTCATTGGCCGCGTCGACCAGCGCGCTCGGCAGCCCATCCGCCAGACCTATCGTCATCGGCTGCACGTTGGGGGCCGGGGATGGCAGGGGCGTGGCGAGGGGGGACGCGATGGCTGGCGCAACCTGAAGCGGTGAAGGCGGTGCATCGGCGGCAGCCGCAAGGTCGCTGGCGGGTGCAGAACGCGAGGGGATCCAAGTCAGTGACCACGCACCGAGGGCCAACCCGCCGATGACCATCGCCGCGCCCGCCAACATGGCAAGCTTATGAAAGAGCGCTTCTAAGGACATAGGTCATTTGGATACCAAATTGATAGGGGGATACCATCAGCCGTCACCAGAACAAACCCGCCTGTACCAGTAAGCGCACAGCGGTTGCAAACCCGGTCAGTATAACCCAGAGCCGGTGAACCGGCAATGTGATGCCCTGTGTGCGGACAGGTGAATGGGCACATGCGGCTTGCAGTTGTGACTGGCAAACGTGCGGCGTGTATAATATACGTAAGCAATGCGTAGACAGCGAGACCACTTGACAGCGGGTCTCTGGCGGGTGCAGGAGATAGGCGCGTTTGGCGCTGCACAGTTGTCTAACTGTCCAACCGCAACGCAGCATCTGGGTACACAGCAATGCTGACAGCAGAATTACCTTCCTTGGGTGAGACCATGCGCCAGGCATTG
Organism: uncultured Litorilinea sp.; assembly: GCA_964649925.1. GTDB lineage: Bacteria > Chloroflexota > Anaerolineae > Caldilineales > Caldilineaceae > QEUY01. Next base: position 4,810 of record CAZYQJ010000182.1, on the reverse strand, counting down.
GCCTTGCGCGAATCGATTTTTGTCACGATCCAGCGCGCCCCTAATGGGCTGTGGATGGCACTGGCTGTCGTGGGGCTGGCCGGGCTGTCTGAAGCGTTTGGTCAGAGTTTGGTGCTCTTCATCAACCATATACGCCCGCGTCGCTTTATTCTGGCGCTGCTGACCTCGGTGTTTACCTATATGGTCGGTTATATGCTGTGGACGGCGAGCGTGTGGCTGGTGGGCGTCTATGCCTTTGACCGCGATGTGGGGTGGGTGGCTGTGGCCGCGGCGGTCGGGCTGGCCTATGCGCCGCAGGTGTTTGCGTTTTTTGAATTGACACCCTTTTTTGGCAGCCCATTTGGCGTGTTGCTTTCGCTGTGGAGTTTGGTGGCGATTTTGGTGGCTGTGCGCGCGGGCTTGGGCCTGGAAACCTGGCAGGCAGCGCTGGCAGGCGGGCTGGGTTGGTTGTTGCTCCAGGCGTGGCGTTATACGGTGGGCCGCCCGGTGGTGGCCTTGGGACGCTGGATCGAGCAGCGCGCCGCGGGTGTGCCGCTGCGCTATAAACCGGCAGATATGAGTTGGCTGCGGCGGCGGCCCGCGTGGATGCAAAACGTGGATCAATGGCGGCAGCGGCGCATCCATCGCGACCGCTGAATCCGCCCTCAGTAGATGCGGAGTAGACCAGAGAGAAAATGGCGCAGTCGCTCTTAGACCTGCTCACCTACCTGGGTTTGATTGTGCTGGGGGTGTTTGCGTGGGCCGCGATCTCCCCCTTTGAGGTGATGGGCTGGTGGGCAGGGTGGTTTGGTGACAAAGTCTATGATGGCGGCGTGGCCCCCGGCCATGAGGCACGTGCTGAACATACCAATCCCGATGCGTATTTGATCTTTATGTCCGGCGTGGGCAAGGCCACCGGCGAGACATTGAGCTACCGAGAGCAGGAGTTCTTGCGGCGGCTGGCCGTGGCGATGCCGCGCTTGGTGATCATCGACGACCTTTTTCCCTATTCAGTCAACAACCTGCCGCTGACCGGCCAGCCCTTTTTTGCGCGGCTGTGGCGCTGGGCGTTGCGGCGCAAGTTGCATGGCCCCAAACTGGCGGGTTATTTGATCAACCTGCGCAACATCTGGCAGATCATGATCTCCGCCGACCGGCGCTATGGCCCGATGTATAACCAGGCGTTGGCGGATGTGATGTTACACGGGCTGCTGCGCTATCACTATGACCTGGCGGCGCACAAGCCAGTCTTTGTCATGGGCTATAGTGGCGCAGGTCAGTTGGCTGTCGGCCCGGTGATCTACCTGAAGGAATGGTTGGAATCGCCGGTCTACATCATCTCGTTAGGGGGTGTCTTTGCCAGCGACCCAAGCCTGATGGCTGCCGATCATGTGTACCACCTGCACGGGCGGCAGGATCGTGTCCATTTCTTTGGGTATTGTGCGCCAGGCCGCTGGCCGATCTCGGTGGCATCGGATTGGAACCGTGCCAAACGCCAGGGCCGGGTGACTGAGGTGGATATGGATGTGATGGGGCACACGGGGCGCGGCGGCTATTTGGATCACAAGCGTCTGCTGCCGGACGGCACAAGCCACATGGACAGGACGGTTCAGGTCTTGCAGGGGATCATCAATCAGCACACGGATGCGCCTGCGCCGGCCGTTTCACCTGTGCCGACCCGTGCCGAGCCGGTGCTGCCGTAGCCCGCGCTGGCAGCAGCGAAGGACGAATTTGCTGACTTGACCGCGTTCACGGCTGGGCGTATACTGAGTTCACAATCGAATATTCGCACACGATAACCTTCGGGGCAGGGTGAGAACCAGGTTCTTGGGTTCAATTCCCGACCGGCGGTGATCCGCTCCTTGTGAGTGGTCAGCCCGCGAGTAGGCCCACATGGGCTTGCACGAGAACGGTGAGCAGCCAGACGCTGCGATTCCGTCGCCGACGGTATAGTCCGGATGAAAGAAGGATGCATTGTGGGCTGCGCGCGTCACTGCAAAAGGTGCGTGCTGCTTCGCTTTGCTGCCACTTTTCCCGGAGTCTCTTGGCTCCGGGTTTTTTTGAGGCAGCAAGCCGCAGCACCCCCTGGCTGGGGGAACTCTCCGGCTGGGCAGATGCGCCTTGTGATGTTGTGCCAGCCCGTTTGCCCCGAAGAACAGATTCGTTCTTCGGAGTTTTTAATTGGCCGCAAGTCATGTGGCCTGTAGCTAGCAGAAGAGGTAGAGCGTGGCAACAAATACACAACATTCTTTCGCAATCGCCGCTGGCAGCGTGCCGCGCACGCGGCTGTGGGCGCAATTGATACAACAAAAGGAACGGCTGTTAGTGCCTGTGGTCGTGGCGCTGGGCATCCTGGGCTGGCATGGGCTGGTGGTCTGGGGCGATTATCCGCCCTTTATTCTGCCGGGGCCAGGCGTGGTGTGGCGTAAGTTTCTAAGCGTGTGGGCCGATGGCACGCTGGCGCGCCATGCCCAGGTCACACTGGTGGAGGTGGCGTTGGGGTTGGTCTTGGGACTGGGGCTGGCGCTTGTCCTGGGCTATCTGCTGGGCAAGAACCGGCTGGTCGAGCGGTTGATATCGCCCTATATCGTCGCCAGCCAGAGTGTTCCGGTGGTGGCGGTCGCGCCGCTGCTGGTGATCTGGTTTGGCAGCGGGTTGACGAGCAAGGTGCTGGTCTGTGCGCTGATCACCTTTTTCCCGACCCTGGTCTCGACCATTGTCGGGGTGCGGAATGTGGACGAAGACCTGCGCGACCTGATGCGCAGCCTGCGCGCCGGGCCGTGGCAGACCTTCCGGCTGCTGGAACTGCCCGCGGCGCTGCCGGTGATCTTCGGCGGGCTGAAGCTGAGCGTGATCCTGTCGCTGGTGGGCGCGGTGGTGGGCGAGTTCGCCGGAGCCGATGTAGGGCTTGGGTTTCTGATCAACCTGGCGCGCGGGGTGCTGGATACGCCGTTGATGTTTGTGGCGGTTTTTACCCTGGTTGTGATCGCCCAGGTATTTTATCTGGCGGTCTCATTATTTGAACATGTGTTGCTGCGCTGGCAGCGGTAAGCTGGAATGGAAACGACCATGAGTAAGCGAAGAGGGTGGCGTTGGATCGTGTTGCTTGGGCTGGTTGCGGGGCTGGTGGCTGCTTGCCAGCCGGTCGCACCACAGCCCGCGACCAGGTCGGGCGTAGCATCAGAAACGGCATCAAGCGCAACCTCCGTGACCAGTGCAGAATTGACGCCGGTTCATGTAGGCGTTGGCTATATCCCCAGTGTCCAGTTTGCCGCGTTTTATGTGGGCATGGCCGAGGGCTTCTTTGCGGATGAAGGGTTGGAAGTCATCTTGGACTACGGGTTTGAGGACGACTATATCAAGCTGGTGGGCACAGGGGAAGTGCCGTTTATGATAGGCAGCGGCGACCAGGTGATCCTGGGCCGCGCCCAGGGGTTGCCGGTGCGCTATGTGATGACGTGGTACACGCGCTATCCGGTGACGATGTTTGCCAAGGCCAGCGCAGGCATCAATGAGCCAGCAGACCTGGCGGGCAAGACGGTGGGTATTCCCGGCCCCTTTGGTGCGACCTACGTCGGCTACCGTGCGCTGTTGGAAGCCGGTGGGCTGAGCGACGCTGATCTGCAGACCGAGAGCATCGGCTTTACGCAAGCGGCTGCGGTCAGCCAGGACCGGGTGGACGCAGCGTTTGACTACAGCGCCAATGGGCCGGTGGTGCTGCGCGCCCAGGGCGAAGAGATCTCGACGCTGGAGGTGGGCGATTATCTGCGCATGCCCTCGAACGGGCTGGTCACCAATGAGGACACGCTGGCGAATGACCCGGATTTGGTGCGTCGCATGGTGCGCGGCTTGCTGCGCTCGGTGGCGTATTCACTGGCCAATCCAGACGAGGCGTTTGAGATCGCGTTGGACGCTGTGCCGGAAGCGGGCGGCGAGAACGAGGCCATCAACCGGGCTGTCTTTGATGCCACGCTGGGCTTCTGGGAAACGCCGGAGGGCGTCCAGCCGGGGGCATCCAGCCTCGAAGACTGGCAAATGGCAGCAGAGTTCATGGTGCGGATCGGGCTGGCCGAAACCCTGGTCCCTGCCGAGGAATTGTTCAGCAACGAGTATCTGCCATGAACGTACTGGAGCCTGTGTTGAGCGAGCATACAGCGGCGCAACCGCGCGACAAGGACACGCCGCTGCTGGTGGTGGAAGCGGTCAGCAAAGCCTTTGCGGATGGGCCGCGGCCGGTTCATGCCTTGCAGAATGTCAGTTTTTCCGTGGCGGCCGGTGAGTTTGTCTGCCTGTTGGGGCCGAGCGGCAGCGGCAAAAGCACACTGCTGCGCATCATCGGCGGGCTGACTGCGCCGGACAGCGGCACGGTCCACTTTGCGGGGGAGCCGGTGCATGCACCCCACCCGGCGATGGGCTTTGTCTTTCAACGCACCAACCTGATGCCCTGGCGCACGGTGATGGACAACGTGCTGCTGCCGGTGGAGATCCAGCGCGGCCATGTGGATGAGGCCGTTCGACACCAGGCGCGGCGGCTGCTGCACCTGGTCGGGTTGGACGGGTTTGAGGAGGTCTATCCCAAACAGCTTTCGGGCGGGATGGCGCAGCGCGTGGTGTTGGCGCGCACGCTCTTGCAGGAGCCGCGGCTGCTGCTCATGGATGAGCCGTTTGGTGCGCTGGATGCGCTGACGCGCGAGCGGTTGAATGTGGAACTGCTGCGGCTGTATGAACTGCATGCGCAGACGGTGATGATGGTAACGCACAGCATCAACGAGGCGGTCTTCCTGGCCGACCGCGTGCTGATCTTGAGTAAGCGTCCGGGCCGGTTGGTGGC
>CAZYQJ010000181.1:2693-8855 GCA_964649925.1 uncultured Litorilinea sp. | reverse complement strand
CATTTCTGAACCGTCAGGATCTAGAGACACGCGAAGATCAGTATCTGGCCGGGTATGGCATGCGCAGCAGTGAGAGCCGGGGCCGGGTCTATCCTGAAGAGGAACACGCCTACCGGACTGCGTACCAGCGCGACCGCGACCGCATCATCCACACCACGGCATTTCGCCGTCTGGAGTATAAGACGCAGGTCTTTGTCTATTCTGAAGGCGATCACTACCGCAACCGGCTGACGCACAGCGTGGAGGTGTCGCAAATTGGCCGGACCCTGGCGCGCGCCCTGGGCTGTAATGAGGATTTGACCGAGGCCATCTGTCTGGCGCATGACCTGGGCCACCCCCCCTTCGGCCATGTGGGCGAGGCTGCGCTGAACCGGTTGATGCAAAATCACGGCGGCTATGATCATCAACGCCAGACCTACCGCATTATTACCGAACTAGAGCAGCGCTACCCGGATCACCCTGGCCTCAACTTGACCTATGAGGTGCGTGAGGGGGTCGTGAAGCATGATACGGACTATGACGTGATCGACGCCACCGACTATGGGCCGGATGTGCGCGGCACGCTGGAGTGCCAACTGTCGAACCTGGCCGACGAGATCGCTTACAACACAAGTGATCTGGATGACGGGCTGCGGAGCGGCATTTTGCACCCGGCTGAGGTGCGAGAACTGGAGATTTCTAAGCGCATTTTGGCCGGGCTAGACGCAGGGCGCGATGCGAATCTGGGGGATTCGTCGCTGCGTTATCGCTTTATTCGCCGCCTGGTGGGGGTGGAGGTGAGCGATACGATCCAGGCAACGCAGCAGTATCTGGAGGATGCTGGCGTTGAGACCGTGGCGGATGTACGCCAGTGCCCGCACAATCTTGCCAATTATTCGGCGGAGATGCAGGCGCTGAACGCTGAACTGAAGCGCTATCTGTTCCAGAAGTTTTATCGCCATTATCGGGTGGTGCGGATGGCGACCAAGGCCGAGCGGTTGTTAGAGGCGTTGTTTACGGCTTATGTGGTGCAGCCGGAACAATTGCCGACCGAGACGCAGCAGCGCGTGGCCGCGCATCCCGAAGGGCTGCATCGGGTGGTATGCGATTATATCGCGGGGATGACGGACCGCTATGCAATCCAGGAGTATAAGCGGCTGTATGACCCGGAGGAACGCGCCTAGCCGACGCATCCCTCCGGAGGGCTAACAGTGCGCTGCGGCTAGGCCAGCACACGCACAGTCATGTCAATCTGAACACTCTGGAAGATGCCAGCCGTGGGACCGTTTTGAACATAGCTGGCTTCTCGCACCTCGCAATCCAGCACCAGGTTTGGCCCTGTAAGTTGGAAGGTCATCCCGGGCTGAGGGACGAGCGGCGCGGCGTCATCGGGTCGCTCACGCGTGAAGGCGGCCTCCATCCCGTTGTCCACGACGTATTCGCTCAAGAGGACGCGACTTTGGCTGGCGTAGGACCGTTCCTGCAGTTTATCCACCAGCCACACATCGAGCGCGATCACACTGTCGGGGCTGTTCTGCAACACGCCATTCTTGAGATTGACCCCCATGCCGCACTCCCCAATATAGCGCCCGCTGTTTGGGTCCATGATGCTGTAGGCCTGGTCATAGTCGGGGATGCCTGCCTGGTAGTGGACGGTAAAGGTCTTGATCGGAACGCCGTCCTGACGGTGCGCAGGTGCATAGCTGGTGGTGTCAAGTTCTTCCTCGTCAAACTGGCCGGGGCTGTCTTCCGGCCTGACCCGGGTCGTCGGCGCTGCCTCCATCGGGTCTAGGTCTTCATCCTCTAGAGCGACCTGCGATTCATCATAGGCGTCATACTCGTCATAATCCTGATAGTCTTCATAGAGGGTTTCAGGATCACCTTCGAGTGAGGCGATGGGTGTCCCGGATGTAAAGGCGGTTGAGGAATCGTCCTGCTCCTCTTCGAAGCCGTAATCTTCGGCAGGTGGGGCTTCATAGCGTGAAGGGCTGCGGTCACGGTCGGTCTCGCGCACGCTGGTAGGCACGGGGCTTGGTGCGGGACGCCTGAAGAGGTCTCGGCCTGGTCTGGCATCAAAGTCGTCTTCGTCGTCAAAGCCTTCGGGTTCGTCATCCACAAAGTCGGTATGGGTTTGGGCGGTGCGCTGCTGCGACAGCCGCGCGATGACGATCAGCCCGCCGATAACTAGCGCCACAGCCGCAATGACCCACAGCAGCCAGTTCAGCCAGGTGCGCGCGTTGCTGCCCGTCTCCGCGGGTGCTTGGGCAGGCGCGCCTTCTGGGGCTTCTGCCCCGGCATCCTCTACGATGATGTCAGGGGACTGGATCTCTAGCCCTTGAGCGAGTTGGCCGAGGTTGTTGATGTAAATGGGGGCGTTGCGTGAAGGGTTTTCGGCAAAGTACCGCTGGGCGGCGGCGATCTCATCGGCCAGGTTGTCGTTGAGGTCATAGAGCCGGTTGCGTGCGATCTCGGCGGCCTGTTCATCCCCATAGTAGACATAAGCCTCGGCGACCGCGGCCAGATACTGTGCGCGTGCTTCGTCGCTCAGATCGCCGGGCCAGGCATTGGTCCATTGCACGGGAAACAGGCCCCAGCCAATGATCAGACCGAGAATCAACCCCAACACGGTTCCGATGCCGAGGGTGGCGAGGGGCAGCGATTCGCCGCGCATCCAACGGGGAGACAAGCGGTTTAGACTTGGGCGACGGGAAGGGCGGTTGGGTTCGTAAGGCGACATCGCATACTCCTTCAGCGCCTATGGTGAGATTAGAGCAGTTCCGAACGGCCTTGGGCGCGCAGTTGTTCGACTACTTCTTTGACCTTCTGCATCTGCTGTTTATGTCCAATGAGGAGTGTATCACCGGTATCCACGACCACCAAGTCGTGTACACCGATCAATGCGACCACCTGCTTGTTGTCGCCCGCATAGATGATGTTGTTTTGGCTGTCAATGGGTAACACATCCCCCTGAGCGACGTAGTTTTGGGTCTGGTCCAACGGCAGCACGGTTTCGAGCGCGTCCCAACTGCCAACGTCGTTCCAACCGGCATCCAAGGGCACGGTAGCGACGGACTGTGCGCCTTCCATCACGCCGTGGTCGATGCTGATGTTGGGCAGCGTGGGCCAGACGGCGGAGGTGGCAGCCGCCACGGTCGCAGGGTCGCCTTGCTGGATGGCAGCGCCGATCTGCTCTAGCCCGGCATAGAGCGCAGGCACCTGGCGGGCGATCTCCTCTAGCAGCACGGCTGCGCGCGCCACAAAGATGCCGCCATTCCAGTAGTAGCCGCCGTCGTTCAGGAAGGATTTGGCGGTTGGCAGGTCGGGTTTTTCGAGGAAGCGGCGCACGCGGTAGACGGGCAGTTTGTCTGCGGCGGGCGTGTCGATGGGATCGCCGCATTGGATATAGCCGTAGCCGGTGTGTGGAAAGGCCGGTTCGATGCCTAAGGTGACGACGTAGCCCTGGGCGGCAGCGTCAAAGGCGCGGCGTAACGCCTGCCGGAAGGCGGCTGGATCGGCCATGATGTGGTCGGAATGGAGGCTGGCTAAGATGGCGTCGGGGTCGCGCTGGAGAATGTGCATGGCGGCCAGCCCGATGGCAGGCGCGGTGTTGCGCCCGGCGGGTTCCAGCAGAATCTGCGAGGCAGGGATGTCGGGCAGTTGGTCGGCGCACAACTGCGCGTAGGCCTCCCCGGTGACCACATAGAGGTGGTCAGGCGGGATCAACCCGTCGATGCGGTCGACGGTGGCCTGGATCATGGTGCGGCCACTGCCGGTGATGTCGCTGAACTGCTTGGGGTGGGTGCTGCGGCTGCGCGGCCAAAGCCGGGTGCCAACGCCACCTGCCAAAATCACTCCGTAAATGTTCATGCTCGCTCTCTCAGATTCCATAGCCACGGTTGTTTGGGTTGTAACGAGGGGGCTGGACAGAACATGCGGGGGCTAATTACGCACATAGCTCAGGCTGCCGACCTGGCGCACCAGGCCCTTGATCTCCATGATCGCCAGCAGGCCGCTGATTTGGGAGGCCGGGAGCCCGGTCTGTCGCACCAAATCGTCTACATGTTGAGGTTCGGGACTCAACAGCCCCAGCAGGTTGGCCTCTTGCGGTTCGACGGCAACGGCAGCGTGGGCAGCGCGGCGCGCGGCAACTTGTTCCATGTCGAGTTGTCTGAGAATATCATCGACGCTCAGGAGCGGGGTCGCGCCCTGTTGGATCAGTGTGTTGCATCCGATGCTGCCAGGGTGCAGGATGCTGCCCGGTACGGCAAAGACGTCGCGTCCCTGTTCAGCGGCATAGCGGGCGGTGATCAAGGCGCCGCTGCGTTGACCCGCTTCCACGATCACAACGCCTTTGCTCAGGCCGCTGATGATGCGGTTGCGCGGTGGGAAGTTGCCTGCTTCGGGCCGAGTTCCCAGCGGGTACTCGCTGATCAGCGCGCCGTTTTCTAGGATCTGCTGAGCCAGGCCGCGGTTACTGGGAGGGTAGATCTGGTCTACGCCGCTGCCCAGAACGGCGATGGTGCGGCCCCCGGCTTCGAGCGCAGCTTTGTGGGCGACAGTATCCACGCCAACGGCCAGGCCGCTGACGATAGTGATCCCCTGTGCGGCCAGGTCACGGCTGACGGTATGCGCCACTTCACGGCCATAGACCGAGGCGCGCCGCGTGCCCACCACGCCGACCGCCCAAATGTCGCTGGGCTGCAGATTGCCCCGCAGATAGATCAGCGGCGGGGGCGCATCAATCTGGCGTAGATTGGCGGGATAGTCGTCATCTTGGCATGTGATGACGTGAACCCCGGCGCGCTGGACCTGCTCCCATTCGGCGGCTACGTCGAAGGTGCGTCGAGCGTGCAGGAGGTTTTCCAGCGTACGCCGGTCAAGACCGGCGGCTTTTAGGTCATGGATGGAAGCGCGCCATGCAGCGGAGGCAGAGCTACAGGTGGAAAGCAAGGCAGTGAGTCGGGCTGCGCCACTGCCTGCCACCTTATTCAAAGCAATCCAGTAGGCTTTTTCGTCCACGGGCAAGTTCACCCGTTCCGGCGATGTGTCAGAAGCGACCAGGGTAAATGACCTCGGCTAGCGCGAGCATACTGTAGGGCTTGTGCATTTGTCAAATGCGCCCGAACCGACCCGGCAGGTCTATTCTTCCAGCAGACCAGGCAGGAGATTGACGGTGATCACGCCGCTGTCCAGATCCACCTGCTGGATCACATCAGCGATGGCCGGAAGCAAGAGTTCACGGTCGGGCGCATCAGGCGGCGTGACGATATAGACTTCGTTTGCGCCGGTGAAGAGGACATCCTTGACCACGCCCAGCGGGCGGCCATCAGTCGTTTCGACTGCCATGCCGATGATGTCATGGACAAAATAGGTGTCCTCTTCCAGATCGGCGGCCTCTTGCTCGCGGATGAAGAGCCACTCGCCGCGCAACTCTTCGGCCTCGGTGCGGTCGGCAACGCCCGAAAGCATCACAAGCACCTGGCCTTTGTGGGGGCGCGACGACAGAATTTCCACCGGATCCAATGCTTGTCCGACCCACAGCCGGTTACCGGTGTCAAACCGCGCCGGGTAGTCGCTGTGCACCTCGACTTTCATTTCGCCGCGCAGACCATGCGGGCCAATGATCATGCCCACCGCCATATAACCGACAGGAATATGGACCTTACGGTTGCGGTGGGTGAAGGTGTCAAAGCGCGGCGTGCCGGAGGCTTTACTGCGCTTCGGGTTGGATGGTTGCATCATCATACCGTAAATGAGTAGCGGCGGGAACAAACCGCCGCCACCGTCTCCGCCCGTTTGGGCGCGTACCTATATCGGGATGCCGCAATGGTCATCCATCGGCTGTCTGAAGCTGGTCGATCCGAGTGCCTGGTGTCAGTCGATCTCCAGCAGGACAGGCTTGTCGTGATGCCGCGCCGCGACGTTCAGCACGGTGCGCATTGCATTGGCGACCCGTCCCCCCTTGCCGATGACGCGCCCGGTATCCATGGGCGCAACCCGCAGTTTGAAGATGGTGGTGCGGCGTGTTTCCTTGCGGTAGACCGAGACACGGCCCGGCTCTTCCACCAGGGATTCTGCCAGGAAACGGACTAAGTCTTCCATAATTGATTAGGCTGTCGTTTCTTCCGCGGCCGCGGGGGTGCGGATGGGTGCGCCCTTTTCGTCGACAAAGTTGTGGCGGCG
>CAZYQJ010000181.1:0-2683 GCA_964649925.1 uncultured Litorilinea sp. | reverse complement strand
GGATGGGCAGAACGCCATCGCTTGGTTTTGCGCCGACGCTGAGCCAATGGGCGACACGGTCGGTTTTGAGTTCCACAGTCTCCGGGTCGGTCAGCGGGTTGTAGGTCCCGATCACCTCGATGAACCGGCCATCCCGCGGGGACTCGGACTGGGCTACGACGATACGGTAAAACGGTTTCTTTTTTGCACCCATACGGCGCAGGCGAATACGAACCACTCAGTTATCTCCTTAAAAGAACATGGTCATGCCAAATGACGTTCTACGGGTTATTTGATCTGCGATTGACGGTTCCAGTAGGCGGCGCTAGTTGAGGCCGCCAAACATATCAGCGAAACCGCGCGGCAGCCCGCCGCCGCGATTTCGTCCCTTGCCTTTTTTCTTGCCGCGTCCACCCATGCCCATGATCCCCAACTGTTTCATGAGCTTTTGCATCTCACGGAATTGTTTGACCAGGGTGTTGACATCCTCGACCGTGGTTCCGCTCCCAGCGGCGATGCGGCGGCGGCGGCTGGCGTTGAGAACGTCCGGGCTGCGACGCTCCTGACGCGTCATGCTGTTGATGATGGCCTCGGTCTTTTTGAGATTGCTCTCCGCGGATTGGCTGTCAATCTCTTTGGCCATGCGGTTGATGCCTGGGATCATGCCCAGGATGTCCGTAATCGGCCCCAGCTTTTTGATCTGGTGCAACTGGTCCAAAAAGTCTTCGAAGTCGAACTGCCCTTCTTGGAGCTTTCTTTCCATCTCCAAGGCATCTTCTTCGCTGATCGTGTCCTGCGCCCGTTCAATCAGGCTGAGGACGTCGCCCATGCCTAGAATACGGCTGGCGAGCCGGTCAGGCTGGAAGGGTTCCAGGTCGGCGAGTTTTTCACCCGTGCCCAGGAATTTAATGGGCACGCCTGTCACCTGGCGCACACTGAGGGCCGCACCGCCGCGTGCGTCGCCATCGATCTTGGTCATGATCAGCCCGGAGATGGGCACACGCTCGTTGAAGCCCTGGGCGACGTTGACGGCTTCCTGGCCGGTCATCGCGTCCACAACCAGCAGTACTTCGCTAGGCCGGGCGACCATGCGGACCTGTTCCAACTCCTGCATCATCTGGTCGTCGATCTGGAGCCGTCCGGCGGTGTCGAGAATGACGGTGGTATAGGCTTTTTCGCGCGCCAGCCGCAGGGCATTTTTGGCGATGGTGGCGGCTGAAACCTGCGTACCTTCGCTGTGTACCGGCACGTCGATCTGCCTGCCCAAGATTTCCAACTGCTCAATGGCCGCGGGGCGGTAGATGTCTGCCGCCACCAGGAGCGGACGCTGGCCGTTCTTGCGCAGACGCAGGGCAAGTTTGGCGGCCATGGTGGTTTTACCCGCGCCCTGAAGCCCAACGAGCATGACCGCACTAGGCTGGCCGGACAGGTTGAGCGGGGCCGGTTTGCCCAGAAGTTCGATCAACTCCTCGTTGACGATCTTGACGACCTGCTGGGCCGGGGTCAGGCTTTCCATGACCTCCTTGCCCACGGCGCGCTCGCGGATGCGCTCGACGAACTCCTTGACAACCTTGAAGTTGACGTCAGCTTCGAGTAGGGCCAGCCGCACCTCGCGCAGGGCCAGGTTTACGTCGTTTTCGGATAGCTTGCCCTGCCGGGCGAGCTTGTCGAAGACGCCCTGTAGTTTTTCGGTCAGACTCTCAAACACGAAGATCCGTCCGTTCTCTCACCACATGTTGCCGCGCCGGTTGCCTTTTCCGGGCCAAATCCACGTTCGATCATCCGGCAACTACTACAATGAACAAAAGCGCGCTTTGTCGCTGGGTGAGCTTCTCCAAGTCTACAAAGCGCACAACAAACTATTGTACTTGAGGTTGGGTCGTTGGTCAAATGGGGACGAGCGGTGCTTGCGAGCAGCCCCAAAATAGGGTAACCGGCGCTTTCAAAAGCGCCGGTTACTTGAAACACACCTGCTTACCCTTTGCCCGCGCAGGGCCGGTTCATTCTGCTGGAACCGGGGTGGCGTTGGGCACGTAGAGTTGTGCGCCGATGAGGATGGTATCCCCCTCCAGACAGTTCACCGCCATGAGATCGGAGACGCTGGCTCCGGTGCGTTCGGCGATGCGGCTCAGGTTGTCGCCCGGCTGTACCTCGTACAGCGTCCAGTCGTCGGGGATCTCCGCACCACACTGCAGCAGGGGCACGTCCGTGCGGAGAGAGTCCGCCGGGATATAGAGTTTGGCCCCGATCAGGATGATCTCATCTTCCAGGCAGTTGACTTCCTTGAGCTTCTCCACCGTGGTACCGCCGCGGTTTGCCAGGAAGGTCAGGTTGTCCCCTGCCTTGACTTCATAGGGGACCCAGCCCTCGGGCTGGTTGACGGTGCAGCCGACTACCTGGGGTTGGATGGCCTCGACTTCGCCGGGTTCGGTCCCCAGCGTCTCTGCTGGCGGGGCCAGCACGGTCAAGGCAATGCCCTGGACGGTGTCGCTCTGGCCGGGCAAGATCTGGTAGACGATCTTGACCTGTGCGCCGGGCTGGAGGTCGCCTTCAACGCTCATGGGTTTGAAGGTTTCGACGTTGGCGTCCGGCTGGTAGCGGTCTACCACGGTTAGCCCGCCGATCTTCAGCAGGCGTCCGTTGCGTCCATAATAGACCTGGGTGTCTTCGGCCTGGATGATGGCGCTGTTCTGATCGGCGCGCT